>JASLVI010000040.1 GCA_030741455.1 Candidatus Poseidoniaceae archaeon
CGAAATGACTGGAACTTTGCTGAATCCAACGACAAATAGTTCTGGTCAAATCGAAGAATCCATCAATGTTTCAAATGTCACAGATGATACAATTGCAAGTGACGATTATAGCAGCAATGGTGTTATTGTTTGGGATCCTGTTCAGGAGATTATTGGCGTTACATCCCTTGTTATCGACTTATCAGTCGTAGGAATCGATTTAGTGGCTCAGGAAGAATCGATCATCGTCACTCGTACAAGAGATGGCGAAGTGGCGACTCTTTCAAAGTCAATTGGGTACAACGCATTGCCTGGAGATCAACTCAGCTTCTCTCTCCCTGCCCAAAACCGAGGTGTGTTTACTTCGCCTTCGACTGAAATGGAAGTCGTAGTTCCGGGTGGAGAAGCAATTCGTCAAGCCGTCCCATCCATCGAAGCCTATAGCGAACAACGAATTCTCGTTGATTGGATTGTCCCAGAAGGAGCAACAATTGGTAACCAAACCCTGACCTTCACTGTTGACCCAGACGAATTGATTGCTGGTGATGCAAATCGAAGCAACAACCAAGCAACCGTTGACGTCTTTATCGGTCGCCCTCCAAATGCGTCAGTAACCATCGATACTGGAAATTACACGTTTGAAAACGTCTTTATCGATGCACGGGCATCGTTTGACCCCGATAGTGGAGATGTTGAATGTCGATTCGAAATTGAATCGAGACCTGGCTTAATCGACGTCATTACAACGCCTGATTGTGTCATGAATTGGAACTGGTCCGATGACGGTGATTGGGAATTGCGAACCATCGTTACGGATGACGAACTCGATTCAACCGTTTTGATCAACAACATCACGATTCTCAATCGAGCACCATACGTCAACCTCAGTCATCCGCTTGAGGTTGCAGTGGGAACAGAAATCACCATCGATGCGAGCGACAGTGGAGACATTGATACGATTTCACCTTCAGGTCAACAAGTCAGTATCTCTTGGCCAGATTTGAACTGTTTAGAAGGGCTTACACAACCGACATGTACCTTTACCCCAGGTGAAGAGGGAACGATTCCAATCCGAGCGATTGCAACGGATGATGATGATCAAGAAACCGAAGTGATTTCATCGATACAGGTGCTGAATGTAGCACCAACCATCGGCGAAATAGAGGTATGGATTGCTGGCGTCAACACACCGTTCGATGCGAATGGTACATGGGTTCTTCAGGAGGACCAAACCGTTATTCTTCGAGCACAAGGCGATGATACACTCAACGATAGGGATGGATTAATCATCGATTGGAACCTCAGTGATGTTCTCGAAAACTTCACCGTTTCAACGGATGGTTCCGCTTCTGATGTCGCTACATCTTGGCCAACGTCTGGAGAACACATCATTTCAGTTCGATCTGTCGACGATGATGGGGAAACCTCTGGAGTTTCACTTGCAAAGGTAACCATCGAAAACGTTGCTCCAACAATCACTGCAGAAGCCAACTTCCTCAATGCCATTAATCGCGCCAATGGGCTAGCCGTCGATGAGGACGTTACTGTTGAATTTGATGTCACCGTGGGCGACACAGCATCCGATCTCGATTCACTTGAGGTTTGTTGGGATATTGATGGAACACGCGATGCTGATCTCGATGGAACACTCGACAACGATTGTGACATCTCTGGAACGCACTTTGAATACACGTGGGAAAAAAGCGTCCCTGAATATCACACCATCACTGCCTGGGTGAAGGACGATGATGGTGCTATGGCGTCCTTGTCTACAGTTGTCAAAATTCGAAATATATTCCCTGTTGCAGACATATCCTATCTGAATGGATCACTTGACAATCTCGTTGAAGGCGATACACTGAATCTCACATCTGATGGAACCACGGACTCAGACTCCGACAAGTTGAACATGCTCTACGTTTGGAAATTCGAGTGGAGAGGTGAACAGGATTTGGGTGAAACCGGCCCTTCAGTCTCCATCACAGACATGCCTCCTGGTACGTGGACAATCAATCTCACAGCCACCGATGATGATCTCATCTCCAGTACAAAGACCATCACCATCAGTGTTGCTGAGAAGCCGCCTGAAGGCTTCATTGAAGAGTTCAGTGAGTCGCTTGGAATTCCACCGATGATGTCAATCGTCATCATGTGCCTAATTGGTTTGGTGATTGTTCTCGCCTCATTCCTCTTGATTACTCGCCGTTCAGAACCTGATAGTTTTGAGACTCCATCTAGTAAGGCATGGGATACAACACCACTGCCAAGTTACTCGGCTACAGAGATGCCTACTTACGAACAACCTGCGGTGCAATCTGAGCCCCAACAGCCTACGATGCAACCTGTCGTTGAACAGCCAGCCATGGCCAATCAAGGACCGCCACTTCCAGCTACGGGCCTACCTGCAGGATGGACCATGGAACAATGGGCCTACTATGGCGAACAGTATCTTGCCGCAAATCAAACTCCAGCAGCACCTTCGCAACCGACACCTTCAATGACTCCATCACCTGCTGACAACACAAATCTATCCAGTCTGTTGGATGATTTGGACTTGTGATGAATATGGGGAATTTGTGGCAGTTTTTTGGACTCCCCGATCCTGATGCGAGCGTAGCACCTCGAGCGCCTGAATCAAGTGCTCAACGATCAAATCCGTCGTTAACGAATGAGCCTGAACTCATTGCTGAAGTTGTTGTAGAGGATGTTGTTGAGCCACAGCCTATGCCCGTTGAAACGCATGTTTGGAATGGACCCGTTACACCTGATGGAGAACCATTCCATGATCTCTTCAATCATGGCACACTACATCGAATACGAGCAAGTCGGGCCCTTCGTTATGTCAAACCTGATGAAAAACATCGGATACATACGCGAGGGATTGCACAACGGGTCTTGCGAGGAGATACTGTCATCGTTGACCTCCGTACGCTTGTTCACATGGAGTCGCACCAACAAGCCTGTCGACGCGAGTTGCGGATGATGTGTGAACAAACCGGTGTTGGCGTTTTTGCGCTTGATTCAGAAGACAAATTACTCATGATCCCTGGCGCAGATGTTGTCGTTGATATTGAAAAACATGAACTCGGACTTACACGACTGTTGAACATTTCATGAGGTGAATGAATGAAAGATCGAAATCAGTTTGCGGGTTCTTACCTTGAACTGTTTACCTCTTCGATGTTCTTCTTTATCGCCTTGGTATTTCTTCTCACTTGGCTCACCTTTTTCTCTCCCTATGAGTTATTTGGAGATGAGGACCGTCTTGCAATGATGAATTATGTGCTCATCACATTGTTCGCACTCGGCCCTGTTATGGGAATTCTTGCTGGAATTGCGTTCGACACATTGCCTCTTGTGTACAAAATCCCCTCGTTTGAAAAGACGACGATGAGGCATTTCTTGCAACTCAATGGGATTGGACAGTTGTTTATTCACATTGGAATTTATTCTGGAAACTGGAGTCTTTTCCTTGAACTCGCTGGAATTGGTATTATTCTCATGTGCCTTGCATTGCTTACGTTGACATCTTCCTCGATAGATATTGTTAAACAAAAAGGAAATGCTGGTGAAGTTGGGATCTTTTCCTATGCACCAGGACTCGTTCTTGTCATCTGTTCTCTGTTAATTGCATCCTCTTGGTTCATGCGCGATATTGAAGGCATGATCGAAGTTGGAGTCGCATTTATTGTGGCCATCTTTTGTACCATGATGATGTCAACAACCCTGCTCTCACACTTCAATCGAAGATTGGGTTGGGAGGCTACAAACCCTGCAACACTCCCACTTCGTTTTTTGCTGCTCTTACTGATAGGAATCGGGTATGTTATCATAAGTTTCCTTCGAGTTCGGAAAGTGGTCTCTGAAGACATCATTGACATTTGGTTTGCTGTTCTTTTACTCAATATCTTCTTCATGGCTAACCCAATAAAAATCATGAGATTCTCTATTGGTCGATACGCAAAACCACATTCAAGATTTGTACTCATTGGCTATCTCCTCTTACCTCTTCTTTCAATTGTCTCCATTGCACCGATTTGGACGGGTCATGCAGGACTCGCAAATATCCAACCAACACATTGGTTGCTTATCGCATATTCTTGCTTCTTCATCGTATGTGGATTTGCAATCTATCTTCACGAAGATCACCTGCATTATTCCCCTTCGACTCGAATCACGCATTGGTATCTTGTCTTCATGTTCTTTATTTCCGGAGTACTCATGACATGGTCACTGTACGATGGAGCCGTTTTGCTCGATGGTGAATATTTACCCGTTTACATTTGGATTGCAACACAGAGCATTGCATCAATACTCCTTGCTATACTCTTCATTCGCCACACAATCTTCCCCGCCGACAACTGGCATCGAATACCCATGTTCTATGATCGACTCATGGATAACAAGGTCTGAAGTTCGTCAAGATGTTCCAAGGATTCTTGTGTGAATCCGAGCACTGTTGATTCAGACCCTTCAATGAGTGTCGCATACGCGCCCATCTTACCAGCTAAATCATAACCTCCTGCTTTACCAAGCCATGATTCAGATTCGATTAAATCGATGAATACATCGTCTGAATACTCTTCGATTTCAACGATGGCATGTTCGATACTGGTTTGCCATTGACCCATCGAGTAGACCATTGTCGCAGACCACACGCGATGGCGGCGTCCACGTAATCGAAGCAACATTGCCGTTGCATTTTCTTTGGAAGCGGGCTGGCCTAATGCTTGCAATTCATCATCAGGATCTTCAACGAGTGTATCTGCGACAATGACGACATCATAGGAATCATTGAACGATACTGCTTGTGCTTTCCTTGAGACAACTTCTCGAACTTGCTCAGCAACACTTCTCCTTGAAACAGATTCATCAACATCTTGGAGAGCAATCTGTTCAATGTTAGCAAAACGTTGGCGTAGAATCGATCCACGACGCTTTGAAGCGGAAGCCAAAAGGATGCGCATGCACGACCCAGTCGTAGAAACCACATCAGAGTTTTCAAACAAAACGGGGGTGAGTTTCAAGTGTAGAATGGTCTTCCTTGAAGCGGGGCGAAGTTATGGACATCATGGAAAGGATTCCAACACACGTTGAAGGATTGGACGAGAATATGCAAGGTGGTATTCCAAAAGGCCACATTTGCATCGTAGCAGGTGCATCAGGTGCAATGAAATCCAGTGTCACATTTTCGATGCTCTACAACGCAGTCCTTTACGGTGAAACAAGCGGCATTTATGTCACGCTTGAACAAGGAAAGGAATCACTTCGAGCCCATATGTCAAACATGGGCATGAATGTGGATGATGCGCGTGTACGCAATCGAATCGCTATCATCGATTTGTCAGATTTGCGAGTTCAACTCGATGAACAAGGCATGAGTAATCGTGTTGATTGGATGGGGCAACTCATCAAACAACTCACCAATTACAGAAAATCGATTGGATTTGAACTGCTTGTTTTCGACTCCCTTGGAGCATTTTTCACCTTGACTAAAATGGAGAATCCTCGTGATGAAATTTTCAGACTCTTTGAAGCGGTACGACGCCTCGAACTGACGTCCTTTTTCATCTGTGAGATGACAGGCGAGAATCACAAGCAATTCGGTGAATACGGCGTTGAAGACTACCTGTCCGATGGCGTGATTCACTTGGTCATGGATCGAAAAGACGATGATGTTCAGCGAAAGTTAGGCATCATCAAGATGCGTCACACTCGCCATACACTGGGTTACAAACCGTTCAACTGGAAGCAAGAAGAACAACGATTCACTGTGCTTTGATTTATTCAACTGTCACCGATTTCGCTAAATTTCTAGGTCGATCTACATCATTGCCAAGAGCTAATGCAGCATGATAGGCAATCAATTGTGTTGGAATTACGCTAAGGAGTGGCGTTAACATTGGAATCGTTGGTGGAATTGCAATACTTACATCACCAACTTCTGAAATCGGATCGCCTTGTTCATGAATCAAGATAATCTTCGCACCGCGGGCCTTGCACTCATGGATTGCGTTCAAAGTTCGATCTTGAACACCATCGTTTGGAGCGATAACAACTATTGGTGAATTTTCTTCAATGAGTGCAATCGGCCCATGCTTCATCTCTCCCTGCTGGATAGGCAAGACAGGGGATGTATGCAATCTCCATCAATTTGAGAGCACCTTCTGACGCTACAGGTGATGAAATACCTCGCCCCAAGAACAAGACGCTCTTCGCCTCAGTAACCAGTTTAACTGCCTCATCAATCGTTCCAGGATTCTCAAGATAGGTCCTGATTTTATCTGGAAGTTTTCTCATTTCTTTGACGATAGATTTTCCCTTTGTCTTCGATAGATGGCGGCTTCGCCCAAGTTGAAGTGAGAAGAGAGCGAGTGCGCCAACCATGTTTGTGAACGCTTTCGTTGAGGCAACCGATTGCTCAGGTCCGGAGTGAATGTATACTCCTTTGCCACATTGTCGAGCGATGGATGAACCAACGACATTGATTATGCCATAGACGTCTGCACCTTTGCGTTGTATTTCCTTTACCGCGGAAAGTGTGTCTGCCGTCTCACCGGATTGTGAGATTGCAAGGTGGAGAGCCTTTGGATTGATGACGGGGTCGTTTGCATTGAATTCACTTGCAACATGCGATACTGCAGGAATACGAGCCCATTGTTCGATGAGAATTTGTCCAATTTGAGCAGCATGCAAAGCGGTTCCACAACCAATCAAACGAACGTGAGGAAGTTGTGCAAGTTCTTGCGGTTGAACTTGAAGCCCACCAAGAACAGAAGTTCCTTCAGAAGAACGTAATCTTCCTGAGATACAATGTTGCAATGATTGAGATTGTTCATGAATCTCTTTCAGCATGAAATGCGGATAATCACCAAGTTCACTTTCACCCCATTCCTCTTCCAAATGCAAGAGACGTGATTTCACTTTCTTACCGTCGAGTTTCATAACTTGGAAATGATTTGATTCGACTTTCGCGATTTGTCCATCTTCTAATGCTACCAATTGATCAGTATGTTCTCGTATTGCATGTGGGTCACTTGAGATGAACATCTCATCTTTCCCGCGCCCAATGATCAATGGCGATCCATTTCGAGCGCACAAAACAAAATCATGTTCAAGGAAAAGCACACATAGCCCCCACGTCCCACGAGCTATTGAAAGAACATTCTGAAGCGATTCCAATGGTGATTTTCCTTGTTCCAAATCCATCGAAATAAAATGGCAAAAGACCTCTGAATCGGTTTCTGAACTCAACTCTACGCCTAACTCAGCCAATCGTTTACGGAGCGAATTTGAGTTCTGTAAGATCCCATTATGGACAATAGCAACTTTGCCATCGTTGCTAAGATGAGGATGGGCGTTCTCTTTCGTAACCCCTCCATGTGTTGCCCATCGCGTATGTGCAATTCCCATCGAACCCTTGAGCGATGGTAACGATGAAGCCATCTCAGAAATCTTTCCGACGTCTTTGTACGATTCCAATTTCCCGTTTTTGACAACGATTCCGCTTGAATCATAACCTCGATACTCGAGTCGTAACAACCCCTTGACAAGCAAAGAAGAGGCTTTTCTATGTCCAATATACCCGAAGATTCCGCACATACTTCCAACTCACAAATTGAAACGCTCTGAACAAATCGGACACGTAACTTGGGCTCGTGTTATGTCGGTTACTGGGAAGTTTGCTTGGCATGAAGGACAGGTTGCCTGTCGTCGTAGAGGTGGTAATTCACCCAATGGAGGTAGAGATGCCGCCTCACCAGGAATAGGTAGACTTGGAAGTTCGACCTGTGGCAACGGTGGAAGTTCAGTAGGAAGGGGTAACGGAGGCATTCCTTTCGATACAACCTCTGCGATTTCTCGGTCCTGTTTTCGCTTCATACGTCGGTTCAAACGAGCGTTTCCTTCACCAGCGTTGCTCTTCGCTTCCAATTCATCAGCAAGAGTAGCCTCCTCCGTTTCAATTTCAACAGGGCCACTGATTGGAACTGAAGCAACCAACTCTTCCTCAGGCCCATCATCTTGAACTTGAACGAGAATAGCGACTTCATCCTCGTCTGTCGAAACAACATCGTCGGCAAGCTCTTTCTTTCGACTTGAGCGCAATGAGATGACAACCAGAATGAAGATGATGAACAAGATAGAAACAATACCCATGAAAATCTTGACTTTCATTTCATCTGAGCCAGGAAGAGGCTCCAAGAACTGATCGAGAAATGACTTTGCTTCTCCTTTCTCCTGCGGCGAATCCATAAGGAATTTTTGCATTAAAAAGCGGCCAGTTGGAGAGACAGTAAACAGAATTCCATCCTGCTCATTTATGCTGTAACCAATCAAACTCTTCTTTTCGGAGACAATGTTCCCAAGACCGATGACTGGTACTTCCTCGCCGTTGACACCACCCATGGTAAGCAGGCCATAACGAGTGACTTCTCCACGCACAGTAATTTCGTCATAAATAACTTCAATCATCTCACTACGGGGGCTGAACAACAATGTCGTCGAACCAGGTGCAGGAGTACGCTCAACATCCTCGCTCCATGACCCCTCGGATGCAAGAACTGCAATCGTGGCCTCGTTGCCAGTACCTTCAATCCATGCGGCAAAGAAAATCGTATCATCGCCACTGGTTAATGTTCCAAGTTGAGCAGATTTTGCTTCGTCTCCGATTGAGGACTGATAACTCCACTGGGTTGTACTTAATTCACCTCTTGAGTACATGAGTCCGCTTCGCTCAACTCCAGTAACATCGTCCCTGAGTTCCTGGTAGAGAACATGCAAAACCCCATCCGATAGAACGGTTGCCAATTGATCACCATCATCGGGATGAATATCGATATTCGGGACGTGTGTCCTCATTTCGGTCCAATTTTCCCCGACATCTGGCGAAGATGAATGTATGCTGAAGACAGATGTCAAATCAGACCAGGAACCTCCTGTTGAAATGTTTCTGAAATAGCCAGATAAGACGACGGTGTCATCTTCTTGGGCAAGATCAAGCCCCCAATACTGCCCTTCTGAAATCTTTAGTGGAGTAAGATGATGATGAATTGGAAGCATTTGTCCAGTTACCGAAAACGAAGTCATTGCAACATCGTTGAGGAAGTAGCCTTGCTGAGATTGAGTCCGACTCGTCCAAGCGGCATGCACAAGCCCATCATTACGGACAAGAACGTCAAGTTCTCCACCCCAATTTTGATCGATCAGTGTATCGGTTTGTAAGTCCAAATCCTTGGTCATGGAGCGAACATGCAACTCACCATCGACGGTTGTAAAGAGAAGCGTTGATGTTTCAATTCCAGCAAAGGCGACAGGATATTCTTCATCGGATAAAGAAAGTTCAGCCGTACCTTGGCCTGATGATACATCACTGACAACAACCGAGAAGAAGTGCTGACTAAATTCGTTCTCAACACCATCGCCTGTCAACGTTGCTCGATAAAGAACAGCCCCTACTTCGTTGCTTCGATGGGTGAATTTGACAGTTTCAGAACCTGTTTCAATAGACGCTCCAGGAACAAATCCAATCTTTTCAGTATCTATCGGTTTCCAACCTTCAACGCCAGGAATCCGATAATCTAAGCCAACCTCCAATGCTATAGCATTCGACTGACCAAGATTGTCAACTCGTAGACTAATGGTGTAATCTTCACCTGCCAACGGTACATTTGGTACCGTCGTGGCGGCGCCTGGCAAATACCGAAGAACGGCTTGATTTGGACGTTCGAGAATTTCAAACGGGAAGGTAAGGACGTTATCCTCCGGTTCTAAATCTCCTTGCGCATTGTTTGGATCAAGTTCGATCTTTACATCATGCAGCCCTGGAACACTCGCCTGCCAATACAATGTCACTCCAATGGTATCACCTTTCTCAAGCGTTGGTATGAGTCCTTGAGACGGATAAACGTCCGATTCCTCACCAGGAGCTGTGAGACGTACGAAGATGTCATTCGCAACCTTATCACCTGCATTGTAGACATCAAATTTCACCTCGAGTAAACTTCCAGCATATGCGGTTTCTGCCGGTAGTTTCTGATCAAACAGTTCGATCTCTCCTTGGAACCGAAGTGACGGGGCAGGAGCGATGTTGTCTGTCGTAAACGTTCGTTGAGAAATTGGACTCTCGAAACCGCTCTTGTTCACCATTCGAACATAAAATTCATGGAAGCCATCGTCTACTTCTGAAGTATCCCAGTCAAAAGACCAAGAATCAAGACCATCTTCACCTGGTCCAGAATGTTTGGATAAACTTGTCCCAGTCTTCCATTCACCATCATCGACTTTGTATTCGATTCGATCATGTTCAACGCCTTCCACATCTCCTGTTACCTCCACCGTACCAACGAGTACATTTCGAGAAATAGGTGTGATGAGACTTATTCCAGTCCGGGACACTTGGTAAACGCGTTGTGCAACACCCGATTGATTTCCATCTTCATCGATTGCGACAGCCTTGAAGAGCAGACCCAAATCATTTGCTTCGACCCATGAATTTGGGATTTCAAGATCATAAAACCAATAATCCATTGTTCCGTTGACTGTGGTCCAATTGAGCAACATTTCAGGAGGCCTGTCGTGCAAACCATCTCCGTCTGGTTCACCAGGGGCGCCTTTCGGCAATACGTCGACGAACGGGAAATGCTGTTCGATGTAAATTTGCACCTCTTCATAATCGGCTTCCGTTGTATCCACATCACCGGAAAATCGAGTCATTGTGTTGGCCATCATCCATGCGCCATGAACTGGGAAACTTGCATTCACTTCACTTTCCACATAGCCTAAACCTTTGAAACAATCAGAATTTTGGATGACAGATATTGCACAGGATGCATCGATGATTCCATATCCGAATTCAGCATTCCAGCGGGATCCTGAACTAAAAGCCGCCCCGCGAGGCTCCGCAGAGGTCCGCAATATGTCCTTGACTTCCTGAGGTGTTAAACTAGGGTCTGCTTCCAACATCATTGCAACAACCCCCGAAGCAATTGGAGTAGCCATACTTGTACCAGACTTTTCGTCGTATCCATTACCTGCCATGTTCGCATTTCCTCCTGGCAATGGTGTTGAAAACGTGTTGGCATACGATGCCGACATGATGTTTGAACCGTATGACGTGATGTCTGGCTTTTCTTCGTCCTCTGAATCACCGTCGCCATCGTCTGCCCGAGGCCCGTAATTCGAGAAAGACGAAATGATATCATCGTCACGCAAGACAGTGTTTCGATCATCAACAGAACCAATGGTGATTGCTTTATCTGCACTGGCCGGGGATGGTACTCGGTTTGCCCCATCGTTTCCGATAGCAACAACACAAACAACGCCTTCATCCGAGAGAAGGTTCACAAGATTTGCCTCTGCAGACGACCCATTA
>JASLVI010000041.1 GCA_030741455.1 Candidatus Poseidoniaceae archaeon
TGACACCGTGGAGGACAACTAGGACGTGATATCATGACAGGAAAAGAATACCGAACCATTACCGACGTCAAGGGACCACTTGTTTTCTTGAATAAGACCGAACCAGTTGCTTTTGGTGAAATCGTTACCATCCGTCTCGCAGATGGATCCATCAAGAACGGACAAGTTCTCGATACTTCAGACGATCTCGTCATCGTTCAAGTTTTCGAAGGAACTGCAAAGATTGACCGAACCGCTGGTGTAACCTTCATGGGCGATGTTTTCAAGCTCCCAGTTAGCAAGGATCTCGTCGGTCGAATTCTCGATGGTGCAGGCCGACCTCGTGATGGTGGACCTGACATCGTTGCTGAGGAGAACGCTGACATCATTGGTGCTGCGATCAACCCATACAGCCGACAGAGCCCTCACGATTTCATTCAAACTGGAATTTCTGCTATCGACTGCTGTACAACACTCGTTCGTGGACAAAAGTTGCCAATTTTCTCGGCATCTGGTCTTCCACACAACGATATTGCGCTGCAAATCGCACGACAAGCTAAACTCAAGGGTAGCGACGAGCAATTTATTGTCGTGTTCTGTGCAATGGGTATTACCGCTGAAGAATACAATTTCTTCCGATCCGATTTGGAGCGAACCGGTGCGCTTGAGAATGCTGCATTGTTTGTCAATCTTGCAGACGACCCTGCAGTCGAGCGAATCATTACGCCACGTCTTGCATTGACAGCTGCTGAATACCTCGCATTCGAGCACGACTACCACGTTCTCGTTATCTACACGGACATGACCAACTACTGTGACGCTCTTCGTCAAATTGGTGCTGCACGTGAAGAAGTTCCTGGACGACGTGGTTACCCTGGTTACATGTATACTGACCTTGCCATGCTCTACGAGCGTGCTGGAATTGTCAAGGGCAAGAAGGGATCGATTACACAGTTCCCAATTCTAACCATGCCTGGTGACGATATTACCCACCCAATTCCTGACTTGTCTGGATACATTACTGAAGGTCAGATTGTTATCTCTCGTGAACTTCACCAACAGGGTATCTATCCGCCAATTAACGTACTTCCATCACTCTCTCGATTGATGGGTTCCTGTATCGGTGCAGAAACAACTCGTGAGGACCACAAGTCTGTGTCTGACCAGATGTATGCTGCATACGCACAGGGTCGTGAACTCCGTGGACTTGTTGCAATCGTTGGTGAGGATGCATTGAACGAGCGTGACAAGCAACTGCTTGACTTCTCTGGTGTCTTTGAAGACCGTTTCCTACGTCAGTCTCGTGATGAGGACCGTTCCATTGACGAAACACTTGATCTATGCTGGGATTTGATGTCATCCATTGACACCAAGTACCTCGTTCGTCTTGACCAAAAGTGGATTGAGAAGTACCATCCTGACAACAAGGCTTGAATCCTGAGGTGAAACCATGGCGCTTGACATCAAACCAACCCGAAGTGAGTTGATTAAACTCAAGGGCCGCATCAAGCAAACCAAGAACGGTTACAAACTCCTCAAAATGAAGCGTGATGGTCTCTTCCATGAGTTCCGTCAACTCCTCGCTGAAATGATTGAAGCAAAGCGAGAGATTACCGATGCCTTCCGTCTTGCGAAGCAACGAATTGATCTTGCGAATGCTATCGAGGGAGGTCTTGCCGTTCGTGCAGCAGCTATCGCTAACAGCGCACATCCTGAAGTTGAAGTCGAGCGACGAAACATCATGGGTGTTGTCGTTCCGAGCGTAAGTGGTACCAATCTCAAATCGACCTTTGCTGAACGTGGTGTCGGTTTCATCGGTTCATCACCATACATCGATGAGGCGAGCGACAGTTTCAGTGAATTGATTGAGAAGATTGTCAAAGCATCTGAAATGGAAGCAACACTGAAGCGACTTCTCGAAGAAATTGAAGCGACAAAGCGACGTGTCAATGCGCTTGAGTTCAAGGTCATTCCAGAACTTGAAGAAGCGAAAGTATTCATTCAACTCCGTCTTGAGGAAATGGAACGTGAGGAAACATTCCGTCTCAAGCGATTTAAGAATAAGTGAGACACTTCTTTGCTCTGAAAAAAGGGCATGATTGATGTGGGAGTGGTGACCAGTCTTCAATAGGGGGCCCAGATTTTCATGCGTGAGGAAGATGGAAATCAAGCGATTCCGCTTTCTGTCCACAAGGATGCTTGGAGTCAGAAGGACTTGCTTGAAGGCATCGTGGGGCGCTATCTGACCGTACGTTCACACGTTGGTGGATTGTGGCCAACATGGGAAGTTGAATCGGATGAATTGGATAAGAAGTTCGAGGAATTGAATCAATATCTTGAACGCATGGGATGGATGACTCGACTTTTCCGTGGTGATGTAAATCAGTTAACTGCACTACCTCTGCCTCACCGTCAGTTTCCAGGTTCGAAAATTCACATCTACATGTGGACAGCTTCACTCATTACATTGCTTCTTTCTGCAGTTCGTTGGATGGATAATGGACGTCCTGAAGGTGGATGGTTCTCGGAATCGATCTACCTCGATGCACTCATTGGTTTCGCATTACCTATCCTTTTGACACTCGTTCTTGCCTCATACATTCAAACCAGAATTGCAGCAAACTATGGAATGCGAAGTGGGCATATCTTGCCGATACCAGATCCTTCGGTTCTGCTTTGGCTTTTCTCAGGATTGTCGACATCGTATTTCATTTGGCCGTTTGGTATCTTCTTCATTCCAACGTTGCCAAGAATGGATGCAAGACCATGGCCAAATCGTGAATCACTTGCATGGGCGTCGATATCCGTTCCCATCGTCATGCTTCTATCCGGATTTGTATTATGGGCCCTCGGCCTTGCCTTTACTGCAACATCATACGATTTGAGTGGTGAGCCGTACCGTGCAAATGCACCGTTCCTGCTGGAATTTCTTTCGACAGTATCGCCTCTATCAATCGAACATCTTGATTGGAGTCATCCATTCTTCTTTGCTGCTGGTTTCCTTACGCTTGTTGGTTGGTTGCTTATGCTACCAGTTCCAACATTCCCAGGTGGCCGTTTACTCGTGGCACGCATGGGCATTGAAGAAGCTCGAAGTTCAGGAACACAAATTCTCATGTTCATGATTTTGATCAGTGCTGCATACTTTATTTTCAATGCATTCAATGGATTTACTATTTGGATCCCAGTTCTTTCGGTCCTCATACCGCTTCTGCTCTTTATGGGGAGTGATGCTCGAATACCTGTCTTACTTGATGGCGACCTTCCTCTTGATGAGGATACACATCGTCGACTTGGTGTCATTCTTTTTGTTGCTATTTTGTTTGCAATACCACCTGAATTCCCTGTTGAACCAATCGAGAGATGGGATGCTGATGCAACCTACTCGCTTGAAATTGATACGTTTGCAGAACTTTCTGATGATTGGAATGCCTCTCTGATTGTTGAACTTAGCAACCCTTCCATGCAAGAACATGCATATACTGTCACTGGAGAGATTCTTGGGACATCGTACTGGAGCGTTGAATCGTCCTGCCAAGAAACGATTTGCAAAGGCATTCTGAAACCGGATGAGACGATCTCGATCGAACTAATCATGGCCCATGAAAATACAACGCAACAACCTACCTCCGCTGAATATCGAATCGAGATTAATTTCGATGAGACCCATTTACATGTTGAAGAAGGCACGATTCATCCCCTCCTCGAAGCGTCCGTGGGTTCTGAATGGTACCACGTTCGCAACAGCAATACGGTGCTGTCATGCCTCGATATCTATGTCCAAGAAGATACGATTGCAAACATCTCTTTCCCCGATTTGAGCGATGAATGGTTGCCATATCTTTGGTTGGATGGACAAGCAGGCTTGACCCAATCGCTTGGTTCAGATGATACGATTGTTTGTTTGAACGGGGTTGATCAAGCACTACCTATGACTGCTCAATCGTTGATTCAGAATGTCCAACTGGACAACTCGTCCTTTAGCGTTGGTTTTGATACAGCATGGCCACATGTCGTTTCCGCATCTGAGAATGGTTGGCTCATCGATGAGGTCCATCCATGGGGGCTTCCGTTTGAGAATGGAGGTACGTTGTTTCAAGAGAATGCTTCCTCATGTACTGGAAAGGAATTCCCGCAAACGCCTCGTCGTTCAAACGGTTCAAATTGGACTTGGGACATGAGCATCTGGCCGAATCAAGCACTACCTTCCATCGAAGAAGGTGAACAGCTCTATCTCAAACTTGCAGCAGATACCTACGTTCATTGCAACCAAGAAGAAATCGAATCGACCACATTCAATGTCGAAGAGGGTCCTGACTTAATTCTCCACAATGGGAATGATACTGTACGGCTTTGGGACGCTCCAATGACTGTATCCTCGCAGCAACTTGAACTCATTCTCTTCAACAGCAATGAGGATGATGTGGTATTACGTCATGCCGTATATGGCGATGGGTCTTGGAACCTCGATGTTCTTCCTGACATGCTCTCATCTGGTTGGAATAATTTCACCATCGATGTCCCGAATTCGATGTTGAATACCTATCAGATAACACATCAAGACGGTGCAATTCTCATTACGTTTGGAGCCTATATGGAGGGCCAATCTTGAGAATCGGGATTATTGGTGCAGGTTCAATAGGTTCCCTTCTCGTAGGTTGTTTATCGAAAACATCCGCAAACCTTCTCGTCTATGGGCGAGGCCTTCACGCAGCCCATCTCACCGCCTCTGGTCTAACATTCCTCGTTGATGGGAAGGATGATGTTGAAATCAGCCCAAGCGAATGGGAGATGCTTCTTGAGGAACAAGGATTGCCAGAATTAGTACGTTCATCTTGTGATACGATCATCATGACGGGCAAGTCCTCTGCCTTTGCCGAGCATCTTGAGGTCGCAAAACACCTTCTCCATCAGGAGGGTTTTATTTGCACACTTGCGAATGGTTTGGGTCATGAGGAGCGATTGGTTCAGACCTTTGGAGCGCATCGTGTGCTTGCAGCAACAACAACACATGGCGCTTATCGTCCAGAACCTGGGCAAGTGAAGTGGGCTGGTTTGGGTGAAATCAATATCGGACCTTTCATGCATCATCATACCCAAAATTCAGTCAAGACGTTGCTTCAAGTCCTCGATGAAGCATCACTTTCGCCTCGTTGGGATGACGATGGACGAGTGTTGTTATGGAACAAAATGTTGCTCAATATCGCCATTAATCCAATTGCTGGCTTGTTGGGGAAGGAGAATGGTGCTTTACTGGAGCCGAATATATTCGAATCAGCGGTGAGCGTTATGCTGGAAGGGGCAACAATTGCGAGAGCAGAAGGTGTACGGCTTGATGAGGATGATGTTCTCATCGATCGATTGCGAAACGTTCTCGAAAAGACCAGCACAAATTATTGCTCGATGTTGCAAGACATCAAAGCAGGGCGTGAGACAGAAATTATCGCACTCAATGCAGAAATATGCCGGCGAGGTGAAATGTTTGGAATTCCCACGCCATTGAACGAGTTGCTTTCAACGATCATTCAGAATCTTTGATCAGGTCCTTGTTGTAATGCAGACCTCTGTTTTGCTTTCGTTCGTTTGCATCTTCTGCAACAAGGATTCCAACCAGAATCATGTTTCTTAATTCCACGATTTCTCTTGAGGGAAGACTTGATTTCCAAATCGCATCAATCTCCTGTTCAAGGAGTTGAAGCCGGCGAATTGCTCGTTGCAGCCTCGAAAACCGTCTCGAAACGCCTACTTCAAAGCGCATGGTTTGATTCAAGGCTGCTCGGTCATGGGCGATTGGGCCATGTTCTTTCAGTTCATCAAGGCCATCAGAACGCCATTTGGGAGGGGAGGCACTGATTGCTGAAATGCCCGTTTCAATGAGGTGTGATGAACAGCGATGTGCAAAAACAACTGCTTCAAGAAGACTGTTTGAAGCAAGGCGATTCGCTCCATGCATGCCTGTACAGGCCACTTCCCCAATAGCATACAAACCAGGTATTGGTTGTGTTGAATCCTTCCGAATTGCAGACCCGACCTCGTCGACTTCAATTCCTCCAACGATGTAATGGGCTGCAGGAGCCACTGGTAGTGGGTTGATCCCAAGTTGTAAACCATCCTTTTGCAACCGCCTAGAAATCATTGGGAATCGATTGTCCAAGTGTGCTTTATCGAGGTGTTCTGTGATGAGATATACGTGAGGTTCACCGGATTCAGCACATCGTTGATCGATTGCTCGAGCCACAACATCCCGTGTTGCCATTGAGCCAAGAGGTGATGCGCGAAGGGTAAAGGAAAAACCAGTAGGTTCTTGTTCTAAGGAAGCCTTCCATTCTGCATAGCCTTCACTGTCAAGAAGGATTGCCCCTTCTCCGCGAAGTGCTTCGGTAATCAAGAATGGGCGCTCTCCTTGAACAACAAGTGCGGTAGGATGGAATTGAACAAATGCCATGTTGACGATGGAGGCGCCCGTTCTATAGGCCATTGCGATTCCATCTCCAGTCGATACAGAAGGATTCGTCGTCTTTTCCCAAAGTTGACCTGCGCCACCTGTCGCAAGGATGACGGCATCACCTTGAATCGTCCGAACTTGATTCGTCTCCTGATCAAGTGCCCATACGCCACAAACGCCTTTCTCTGGAGACTTATGTTGGCGCTGAATCAAATCGATAGCGAGCGTATTCGGGCGCATTATAATCTTCGGATGTTCTTGAGCTGCTGTTGTGAGTGCACGTTCAATCTCCTTCCCAGTAGCGTCTTTTGCGTGAAGGATTCGTCTTGATGAATGGCCACCTTCTTGTGCTAATTGGAAATCCCCTGCTTGATTTCGCTCAAACTCCACTCCTATTGAGAGCAAATCTCTGATTCGTTCTCCAGCTTCTTCGACGACCATCCGTACAACCTTTTCGTCGCATAGGCCATCGCCTGCATCGAGTGTATCGTTGATGTGGCCTTCAATCGCTGTGAGATCTGTTTTGTCAAGAATGGCAGCAATCCCGCCTTGAGCCCAATTTGTCGAAGAATCCTTCGGTCTTTGTTTTGTGATGATTTCGACTTCAAAATCTGCGTTGGCCAGTCTTAATGCTGCGAAGAGGCCAGCGATACCTGTTCCAATGATAAGGACACGAGGCATGACCATCCCAGAGGTTGTTTGTTCTTGATGACATCGGTTCTCGCAGCGACAGGGCTATTTGTAACCAATTCTAGCGGAGTTCATGTTGCGCAAGGTCATCGGCTTACTCGGCCTTGCAACCATCGGTTTCGTCATTGCAAACGTCCATTTCGGAGTCGTGGCGGACAATGTTGTTGAAGGAGCGGGTACGGCAAGGTTGGATGTCCTGCGTCTTGCAGACCCAGGATGTACAATTCCTGAGATGGAGAAAGAAATCCAAGAAACAGGTACTGCATTTTGTCTCGGTGAAAAAGGAACATGGGGCGCTGCCGACATTTTTCTTCTCTTCTGGGGCATACTCATCGTCACTGCAGGGCGATTTCGCATGCCATCTGACCCGCGCCTTGCAAAGCGGATTCGTCGAGTCATGTTTATTTCAGGAGCAGTTTTGTTTTCCTTAGCGCTTCTCGATCGTTTTGAACTTCTTCCAACCTCTGCAAACTCAAGCAGCATTTCTGACATTATACCCTTGCCATTTGATGCATGGATGATACAGATTCTCTTTGCCATCGTTGGAGCCTTGTTGATGCGTGGGCCGAAATTTGAACTTTCAGAGTTTGAACAAAACTATCAACGATTGGAAAACCAACGAGAGAAAGAGCGACGTGTACAACAGGTCTTCAATGAAAAGGCACGTTCAATGTCAGCATCCCGCGAAGGCGTAGCACGTCGTAGTCGTCTACTCGATCGTGATGCTCATCTGGTCCCGTTCCGTACCCGTAATTCCCCCAAAGTCCGTGCCACATGTCCGTTTTGCAAGGGTGGCGGTTGCAAAGAATGTCGAATGTCAGGTGTTGTTTGAAGAAAACGGCGTAATTTTTCAACCCCTAAAACGATATGCTCCGACGCATAATCAACCGATTGTTTAAATGTCCTCGATGTGCGGTGTTTGACCTAAGGTCAATTTTGACCAAGAAGGGATTGGGATGTTTCTAAAAGCGCTAGAGATGGAGAACTTCAAATCATTTCGCGGCGAAGTCGTGATTCCACTCGATCGTGGTTTCTCTGCTATCACTGGCCCAAATGGCTCTGGAAAGTCCAACTGTGGGGATGCTATTCAGTTTGTTCTCGGGCCGAAATCAACGCGAACGATACGTGCTCAGAATACAAAACAACTCATTTTCAACGGGGCAGAGGGCTACAAACCAGCTCGTGGTTGTGTTGTCACACTTGTCTTTGGGAATCCTGTATTGTCGAATGGCCGTCGTCGTCTCCCCATCGATAATGATGAAGTTCGTATGACACGATCTATTCGACTTACCGCCTCAGACAATGTCGTATCGACGTATCTCTTGGATGGTGAAGACTCATCACAGAAATCGTTTCATCGACTACTCAATGCGGCAAACGCTCGTCCTGACGGATACAACATCGTTCTGCAAGGAGATGTTACGGGCCTTGCCAGAATGACCCCTATTGAGCGTCGCAAGGTACTTGATGGCGTTGCAGGCGTTACGTCGTACGACGATGAGATTCGAAAAGCAAAGAAGCAGAAGGAAAGTGTTGATTCTTACATCGAGCGTATTGGAATGTTGCAAGAGGAACAACAAGTTCGACTCAGTGAACTTGAGCAAGAGCGAAAGGTTGCTATGAAGGCCCAATCGATCACCGATGAACTCCTATCTTCTCGTTCTCAACGCTATCAAGCAATGTATGCAAGCCTTGGAATGGAATTGGAACACCAAATCGCAGAACAACTACGGTTTGTTGAAGAGGCAACAGAACTTGAGCAACAGGTCAAAGCAGGGAGTAAAACTCTAGTTGAACTCGACGATCGAATCGGCGAAATTCAGAAGCAAATTGATGCATTGCTCGGAGATGAAGGTGATGGTTTGTCAAAGGCTATCCATGATTTGAGAGTTCAACTCGATCGAGATAAAGATCGAATTGAAGACTCGTTGCAAGCCAACATCGATGATGGTGAGGAACGAGAACAAGTGCTCACACGCTATGAAGAAGCAGAGGCTGCATTGGCTGCTCTGCTTGAAGAGGCGACGACCAGCCAAAGCCAGATGGAAGAAGCCCAACGCATGTTGGGCGAAGCCCAAGCTGAGGAAGATAAGGTACGCGACCTTCTCGAAGGTTCTGGAAAGAATCATGCTGAACTCAACCGTTCACTCAGTGAAGCCATTGCAACGCTTGAGAAAGCAAAGCAAGCAGTTGCGGCTGCACAATCCGATGTTGACCGAACTGCGGCCCAAGCAGAACTCGTTGAAGCAAATCTTGCTAAAGCACAAGAAGCAGCGGAGGAATCCCGACTTGAACTTGAAGAGAAAGAAGCGGAATTCAAATCCTTAACAGGAGGAAAGAAGGTTGATCGTTCCTCACTTACAAAGAACATTCTGGAAGCAGAACGTTCTGAAAGTCGACTTCTCGAGGAGGCTGGTGCCGTCGAGCGAAAAATGACCGAAACGGAACGAAAACTTCGCTCTGCACGCGCTGAACTTGAGAACAAATCCAATTCCAAAGGGATGGCTGGCGGTGCAGCAGCAGTTCTCGGAGCACGCGACCGGGGCGAGATCAAAGGTATCATTGGGACGATTGCTGAGTTGTGTGCGCCAATCGATTCGGAACATGAGACCGCTCTTGCTACAGCTTTCGGAGGCGCAATGACCTCGGTAGTTGTCGATTCGGATGAAGTAGCCGCAGAAGCAATTCGTTGGTTGGCTCAGCGGAAGGCGGGCCGTGCAACGTTCCTGCCGCTCAATAAACTCACGACCAGTCGTGCAGGTGGAAAGGCAATGATGGTTGCTAGAAAACCTGGCGTGATTGGATTTGCTTATGAGTTGCTTGAATATGATGCACGTATCGATACGGCGATTAAGTTCGCTCTTCGAAATACATTGATCGTTCAAAACATGGACATTGCCCGTCAAAACATGGGTGGCGTCCGCCTTGTAACCATGCGTGGCGATGTTACCGAGGCAGGTGGTGCGATGGTTGGTGGTTCCCGACAACGTATGTCTGTTAGTTTCGGCGGCGGTATTGCTGGAGCGAAGGAAGTTGAACGATTAAGTGCGGAGATTGAGCGTCTCCGATTAATCTCTGATACGGTTTCAGCCGCACTTGCAGAAGTACGAAAAGAACAACAGCAACTCCGTCAACAAATTAACGAACTTGCGAATGAGGATGGTGCAATCCAAAGAGAGGCCCTCAGGGCAGAGGTTGCAAGCTTCAAGAAAACCCATTCCAAGACCATCGGTGAAGTTCAAGGCTTGAAGGAAGATCTTCAACGTCTCGAAACGTTAGCTAGTACTCAACTTGAGTTGTTGGATGAGGCTGAATCAAAGGTTGCTGATGCTGAAGTGCTCCGTAGTAGTGCACAAACAGCACTTGAGGATGCAAGTCCACAACATCTCAAAGATCGATTGCATGAGTGCACTGTAAAGCGTACGCAAGCAGAGGGTATTCGTTCGAATGCCGAAGTTTCACTTCGTTCAATCTCAGAACGTAAGAATCTGCTTACATCGACAGTATCGGCCGAAAAGGAACGTCTTGATCAACTCGATGTTTCCATCAAGGAACGCCTAGAAAATGTCGTAAAACTCAAACAGAGTGTTGCTGAAAATGGAGAAATCCTTGCTGAGAAGGAAGCAGAGCGTGCTCAATTCCTTGAAGAAAACAAAGGTCTGGAAGACGAACGAATTGAACTGGTTGAGGAACGAGCAAGTCTGAATTCAACCCTCACTCAAAAAGCCTCACAGGCTCGAAGCCATCGCACGCTTTCAACCGAACTTGAGCGAACGATTCAAGCAAAGCGAAAGGAATTGTACGATGTTGAAATGGAAATGGGTGCAATTGGCATCCAAGCACCTGATGAAGGCGCTGTGCTGGACTCCGTTGCTGATATCGATAAAAGAATACGCCGTCTTGAACGCCGTCTTGAAGAGTTTGGGGCGGTGAACATGCGGGCGATTGAACAGTACGATGCTGTGGAGCAACGTTTGGAGGAAATGGAAGGTGATTTCAAGAAACTCCAAGATCGTAAGAAGCACCTCCTCGATGTAGCAGAACGCCTTGAAGAACAACGAAAGGTTCGTTTAATCGCAGTTCTTGAAAAGGTAAATGAGAATTTCAAGAAGGTCTACA
>JASLVI010000042.1:0-6175 GCA_030741455.1 Candidatus Poseidoniaceae archaeon
ATTGAAGGTCGACGAATGGGAATGAGAAATCGATACAAACTCACGAAGGAAGCAATGTTCCTTCTCGAAACAAATGAAGCGTTTTTACGCAACGAGTTGACCTTCTGAAATCCCTTTGCTGGGGTGGATTGAAGAAGGAAAGCATGGAGGCGTGTTTAGCGTAGGGTGATTCGACGTGTCGGAAGAGATGAAGACAACCGATGAAGTTGCTTGGCAACAAGCATGGAGCGATGCGGATGTTTTCGCATCGACCGATGATGCTTCCAAGCCAAAATTCTACTGTTTGGAAATGTATCCTTATCCTTCTGGTAAGATGCACATGGGTCACGTTCGAAACTATTCAATCGGTGATGCAGTCGCTCGATACAAGCGAATGAAAGGCTTCAATGTGCTCTATCCAATGGGCTTTGATTCCTTTGGAATGCCTGCTGAAAATGCTGCAATAGCTGAAGGTGGTCATCCTCACGATATTACCGAGAAAAACATGGCATCCATCACTGAACAGATTAAGAGAATGGGATTCTCATATGATTGGAGTCGTTTGCTCAAGAGCCATGATCCGAATTACTACAAGTGGAATCAGTTGTTCTTCACTCGATTTTTCAAATCGGGACTTGCTTATCGTGAATTTGCTCCCGTCAATTGGTGTGAATCCTGTTCAACAGTTCTTGCCAATGAGCAGGTCAAGGCAGGTCGGTGTTGGCGCTGCAACGGCCCAGTCCGACAAAAGGATATGAGCCAATGGTTCATTGATATCACAAAGTATGCACAACAATTGCTTGATGGATTGAATACCATTGAATTTCCTGAAAGCGTTCGATTGATGCAAGAAGATTGGCTTGGTCGTTCTGAAGGTGCTGAAATCGAATTCGGAATCGAAGGAAGCGACAAGACCATTCGCGTCTTTACGACACGTCCAGACACATTGTTTGGAGTCACCTTCGTAACACTCGCACCAGAACATCCACTCGCTGAAGAATTGGTCAAAGGGACAGAGTATGAAGCTGGTTGGAAGGCCATGCACGATGTCTATGCGAACATGAGTGAATTCGATCGTATCAAGAATCTCAACAAGAAGGAAGGTGTCTCACTCGGACGCCATGCAATCCATCCACTGACTGGAGAGAAGATTCCAATTTGGGCAGGTAACTTTGTTCTTGCCACCTATGGAACTGGTGCAGTCATGGCCGTCCCTGGTCATGACGAGCGTGATTTTGATTTTGCAAAAACCTACGATTTGCCGATTCAACGCGTTCTTCTCGAGAAAGAAGATGATGCAAACGATGAACTTGAAACTGCATTCACCGATGATGGTTACATGGTCAATTCTAGGATGGATGGATTCGACGGCCTATTTGGAGATGATGCCCGAACAGCAGTTATCGATGCACTCGAAGCAAACGGAAAGGGTGACCGTCAAATCAATTGGAAGATTCGTCCATGGTTGATTAGTCGGCAACGATACTGGGGTACACCAATTCCAATCATCCATTGTGAAGACTGTGGCGCGGTTCCAGTTCCTGAAGATCAATTGCCTGTTGAACTTCCTCGTGATGTTATCTTTGATGGCAAAGGAAACCCGTTGGAAACCTCGGAATCGTTCCTCAATGTGGATTGTCCAACATGCGGTAAACCTGCACGAAGGGAAACCGATACGATGGATACCTTCGTTGATTCATCCTGGTACTTCTTGCGATATACCGATGCCAACAACCTTGAGCAATGGTACGATGCAGACATTGCTGATTATTGGATGAACGTTGACTTCTATTGTGGCGGTATTGAACACGCGCAGATGCACTTGATTTACGCCCGATTCTACACCAAGGCGCTTCGTGACCTTGGTTTCCACAGCATCGATGAACCATTCAACGAACTCCTCTGTCAAGGCATGGTCAACAAGAGTGCTCCATTCTGTGAAACCTGTTCTGTTACGCTCTCTGTCGATCACGCTGGATCACCATGCCCACATTGTGATTCACCACTTGGTGAACGTTCTGCAAAGATGAGTAAATCGCTTGGAAATACCGTTTCTCCCGAACAGATGATCGAACAATTTGGAGCAGATACCGTTCGATTGTTCATTCTCTTTGCTGCAAATCCAACCGCTGGAATGGATTGGTCTGACGCTGCTGTCGAAGCAAATCATCGTGTTATGCAACAATTGCAAACCATGCCTTCTCAACTTCTTGGATGGGACAAACCTGCCCATTCAATCGATGCATGGATGCTTGCTCGACTACGTCAACGCGTTCAACAATGGTCCGATGCGATGGACCGATATGACTTGCGTCGAGCGGTTGAATGCTCACATTACGATATGGTCAAAGATATCAATTGGTACGTTCGACGGGGCGGAGGCAATGCTGATGTTGGTCGAGAGGTTCTCAATTCGTGGACACATATGATCGGAATTGCGACCCCACACCTTGCAGAAGATTGGTGGTCACAACTTGGTGGCGATGGACTCCTTGCAGCCCATGTCATGGATGAAATCCAACCAGTAAGCAAAGAGGATCAAGCGCTCCTCGATGGCGAAGCATTGATTCGTGATCTTCTGGAACAAGATCGAAAGGTCCGTAGTGTTGCTGAGCGACACATCGATGGCGAAGCAACATCGCTCACCATCGTCACCTCTGCAGAATGGAGAAACACCATGGCAGAAATGGCATTGGGGCATCTGGCTGGAGGAAACAACATCAAGGCCTTCATGGGAATTCTTACCCAATCCGATCTCGCTCAAGGCGAGACTCGGGGCGAACGTCTCGGATTCTGGAACAAGCGTATGCTTCCTCAAGTATTCAAATGGGATGATGAAAAGAAACGTATTCTCTTGTCAACGCTTGAAGAAACAAGCGTTTACGCGAAAGCATCTGCATTCATCGGTGATGAACTCGGACTTGAATCGGTTCAAGTCGTTCGAGGAGAAAGTCAAGAAGATGAAACCGGAAAAGCTGGAGTGGCTATGCCACTCTCACCAGCATTCATCTATGCTTGATCGACTTCAGCATCTTCTGAATTCGATGTCTCAACAACCTCTTGAACAGGTGCTTCCACTGGTTCAGTGGCCGTTTCAAGGATAGGTACTGTTTTCTGTTCGGAACCTGATGAAGCAGTCTTTACCGGCTTGAACGTAATATATCCAGCAACACCTGCAAGTGCGATTGCCAAAAAGATGAGTAGTTGATTTAATCCAAACGAAGACGACGACTCTTCGCTCTTCTTTTCAACTTCAATCACCTTACAGCCTTGTTCATCCACAATTTCTCCGAGAGCGGATGAAGGACAAAGGTCAGCATCGTTGAGTACGCCATCAGAATCAGTATCCGCCTGTTGGGCGGAGCAACCTGCGCCATCGACAATGGTGCTCAGTGGCGTTCTTGGACAAACATCAGCCTCATTGAGAACACCATCCTGGTCATCATCAACATCTTCTTCACCATCAACGCAGCCATCACCATCAAAATCCTGTGAAGGTAAAACAGGTCCAACTAAACCGCGTGGACATAGATCGAAGATGTCATCGAATCCGTCACCATCATCATCGGTATCCTCCTCATCATCATGACAACCGTCTTGATCATGATCAAGCGATGCGTCGGTAGCATCCCAATCGCGGAATCCCTTTGGACACATATCGAGTTGAATGGAACCTACCATATCGAGCATCACATCGTTGTCATCATCAAGATCGTTGATGCTATCTTGACAACCATCACGATCCCAATCGTTCATTTCAGTTGAATCCCAAAGAGCAAGGTCTCTTGGACAGCCATCATCGATGTTGGCAATACCATCACCATCTTCATCCAAATCGCAAACATCGCCAATCGAATCACCGTCAAGGTCTTCTTGACCTGAGTTCGAGGCATCTGGGCAGTTATCACGCTGATCGACATATCCATCACCATCGGAATCAATATCGGAACAGCCATCACCTTCAACATCGGTCTCTGGGGTTGAAATCCACCCGACTGGGCCTTTCTGACATGAATCCAGATGGTCGTAAACAGTATCATCATCATCATCAAAATCTTCGTCAGAATCTCGACATCCATCACCATCATGATCGGTCATGGCCGTACTTGTCCAACCCGTTTCACCTTGAGCGCAAACATCCAGGTCATCCGCAATACCATCGTTATCATCATCATTATCGCAGGCATCACCAAACATATCGCCTTCGAAATTGGCTTGATTCGGATTGGAATCTCTTGGACAATTGTCAATTCCATCAAGGATTCCATCGCCATCGAGATCGGTCTCATAATGCCAAATACCAGCGTCTTCCCCACCAACTGCAACAATCGAATGATTACCGAACTGACCCGATTCTTCAAAGGAGAATGCAATCAATGAACCACCTGAAGATGAGGTCGTCATGTCATAGACTCGATCACGCCCATCACTTCCACCAAGAAGTGCCCATTGCCATGTTCCATCTAAATCAACTTCAGCAACGAAGACATCCGTCCCAAAGTAGCCATTATCGTCATCGTATGCAATCAACGCTTCTTGACCAAGTGTAAACCCATACGTGGTCACACCAGCATAGATCGCAGATCCGGATGAAGTACGGTATGCAGCACTAAACATCTCATAGCCAGGGCCACCCTCGACGTTCAATCCGTTCCAAACACCATTCGTTGTAATATCAGCTTGGAAGGCATCGAACCACTGTGTTGTACCTGTCGAATCTTCTCCAAACGTCGCATTTCCTTCAAGCGTTCCAAAGACCTGAACGTCCAATCCGCTTCCAGCAATGCATCCATTGGCAAGATCGTCACCAGTTCCACCACCTTGTTGCAACCAAAGCCAACTTGATTCGTCGTACTTCGCAACGACAACGTCACCGCCACCATTCGATTCTAAGGAACCGATTTCATCAAATGCAACCTCTCCAATAAAAGTGATTGAGATGAAGGTGTCACCTACACTGTTCTGGCAGAATCCGCCAAAGGGTTCAATGCCGCCTTCAGACATGGCAGAAAAACCAGTACTGAAGATACCGAATTCATCGAACATCATGACTGCAAGGCTCGGCTGTGAACCGCCAGCAAAGATGGTTTGATTCATGTCAAGAATTTCTTTGAACAAAACGCTCACGTGAATAAGATCGTTTTCATCAACAAACATGTCGAACATCAAGACTTCTTGTTGGTTGTCGATCGAAACCGCCCATTGCCATCCTGTCGTAAGATCGTAACGCGCAATGTAGGCATTTCCCTCATCAGAATCATCGTCCTTGTCGAGTGTTGGCAAGGCCCCCAACGTCATATTGCATTGCAGCCCTGCACTACCCAAACAGTAGTTGCCTGCGACAATAACATCACCATCGCTCAAGAGTGCGATACTCTCAACGGTGTCGACACCGATGCTTCCAAAGGATTCACTAAAATTCCATTCATTGGTCTCATTTGCCATCGCCAGGAATCCATCCATATCATCAAAGCCGAGTTGATTTGAATCATGTCCATTATCACCGATAAGAATTGAGGACGTAAAGGTGCCACCAGCGAGTGCTGAGTTGTTCTCAAGTGGCACAATGGATTGAATCGAGTCTTCATAGAAGCCACCCACACTCATCACCCATCCCAATGGGTCAGAGGATTCTGAACTCGCATGAACATCCACTTCGGGCGCAAAGTGATTCAATTCGTGATGTGGTATCGCTGCAAAAAGGAGCGCAACGATGATGAAAAGCGGACGAAGCATGGTTGTGTGATGAACTGCCACTTCATGAAGATGTTGCGTTCAAGCGCATTCACAAAATTTGTGACGATTGGTTCAAAGACGGTCGGCCGTGAGGTAGAATCATGTCACAAGGTCGTCGACCAAACAGAGGCGGCCAAAATCAAAAGCGAAAACGGTACGGCGGGCCACGAAAATCTGGCCTGATGGAACGTTCGAAAAAGGAACTTGATGAATTCAATCAGCGTGCAAAGAACCGTTTTGATTATGAAAAAACTGGAATTCAACCCGTAGGTCTTCCAGATGATCCAAGTGGTGCGAAGCCGTTTTCCTTCCAATGGACATGCAACCCTGTACCGCTTTCTGATGAAGAAAAGATGGCTGGATTTGTTGTTCGAAGAGGTGAATTTGGTTGGCTTGATGATGATCGTGTCGATGAAATATCGGCCTTTGCAGAGAATCTCGCCATCTCAAAAGACCAAGC
>JASLVI010000042.1:6311-11202 GCA_030741455.1 Candidatus Poseidoniaceae archaeon
CCTCCAATGAACATCTTCCGTCAGATTCTCTCCGAGAAAGGGTGGTCGAAATCGAAAATCAAGGAATACGTACGCGCCCCATCCCGCTTTTCTGAACGTGAACGAAAGGAGTTTGAAGCAGCCGAAGAAGCTGATAACGTCTCGAATGTTGATCAGAGCGAGACCCATCTACGCGCTGATGTTTTTGAAAACATTCTCGCAGATTGGTTTGAAGAGCAAGGTGTTCGACTTCGCCGACAGCCAGAACTTGTGAAGGAGCAATCCGTTGAAATCGGACGTCCCAAAGTAACGCCTGACATCCTTTTCTTGGATCATGTTGAGATTAATGGGCAACCTGTCGCTTGGATTGATGCAAAGCACTTCTATGGGGCGGATGTTGGTTTTCAAAGAAAGAAGATGCAGAAACAAATGATGCGTTATATCGACGAGTGGGGTAGTGGAGCCATCGTGTTTAGGCATGGTTTTTCTGAAAACTTGTACATGGCAGGCGTCACAATGTTGGATGCAAGTCCACTCGATTTGAACGAATAAGACGATCGACCCTAGACAGTACGCTGAGGTGCAATTCTTGTCACAAGTGATTCCAAATGATGCGCCTTGAGACGTTCTGAAAGTTGATGCAATTCATCTTCTTCGAGTGGATGATCAATCTTCGATGGTAAGAGAACGCATGATGTTCCGAGCATGCACAATCGTACTCGAATTCGAGCCTGAAGCCCCAGTTCGTTGACTGTGGATTGTACAGCAGCAAGCATCGATTGACGCGTGGGCTCTTCCAACATCTTCGACATTCGACCAAAGGTTTGCGATTCCTGCAGTAATTCATTCCAAACGGATACATTCCAATTTTTCTTTGCCAATCGATCAACAGCGGCATCTCCCGCTCTGGTAATGTTTGTTTTCCAATCGGGATGATCGATGTATTCTGATGTATGCTTCGAACCACTCGGTTGCCAAATCAGGAGAACAGGCGTATCCAAAGAAAAACTTCGAGCAACACCAGGAGAAGGTGGAGAACCTGGATGTGTGCGTAATTCAACGCCTCCAACATAGAGCCCAAGAACATCGCCTAAACCACCTGAATATCGTCGTTCAATGTGGTGGGCTGCTCGGAAATATTGAGGAGCAGAACCTTTCTTTGTCATCTCATAACATGCTAGTGAAAGCGCTGCCAAACCTGCTGCAGACATGCCAAAGCCTTGACTCAATGGCAGTTCAATCTTCACATCAACAGAATAATTGGCATCAAATGGAAGAAGGCGTGCTTGTCGCAACTCATCGATTAAATCCGAATACATCTGTTCCGCATGGTGTTCATTTGCATCGAAGGGAGAAATATTCAGTTTGATTTCACCCTTCTCTCTGATGGTTGGAATGTCTTGATCCCATCCTGCCATCTCTTGTCCTTCTTTGATTGGAACTGTACGACCTATTTCATGAATCGAAACTTCTACGCCCTTTTCCAGACAAAAACCCGCGCCTCGACTCCCTTGATTTCGCGGAAGAAGCGCATCATCGTGGATGGAGAACAGCAAGGTGATGTGTCCACCAACCCGAACTGTTGCCATAGACAAGCCATCTCATCGAGAATCATCAAGATGGCGGAACGAAGTTGCCTCAAATCAAGCAAATGCACGGCCAAGGTCTTCACCGAGATCGGTAAAGCGAGACTTGAGTTCTTCAATTGCAAGATTGAAGACTGCAGAAGGAGCCAGTGAACCGTCGGTTTCGAAGGAGAACACGTAGCTTCCTTCGACCTTGTTGAGAACGATTGCCTCATCGAAATCACCATCTCGGCCGGTTCCATGCCCGACTTGGTGAAGCGCTTTCTCGAGATCGAGAACGGTTGAAATATCGCTGCACTTCTTGTTGGTGAAGAGTTTTGCATCAATTGCTCGGCCATCACTGGTCTTAAGATCAAGATCGAAGAGAACTGAGGCCTTCTTTGGCTTCTTGAGTTCCGCTTCGTAACAAGGTTGGAAGGTGACTGCAGAAGCAGCAGACCACTTTGCGTGATCTCGACCACGGCCGAGGGTTGCAAAGGCAATAAACTCAAGGAATTGACCCTGAGCAAGATAGGTGATTGGAATGGTTTGCATATCTTCACTAATGTCAAAAACAGGATCCGAAACGTTGGTCAAATCACCTGCACGAACAACGCGGTATGGCTCATCACTGTCTGCGGATGGGCCTTGAACGTTGAGTGTGTAGAGAACTTGACACATTGGACATCCTTTGTCTTCCTCTGCAAGATCCATGCAGCTTTCACAAACATCGGGGAATACCATGCCTTCATCAGGTTGGGTTGGAATTGGGATCATTGCCAATCGGTGAGCAATCACTTCATCTGGAAGTGCATTGACAGATTCAAAGATTTCACCACGGTTGTTGTCTTGATTGACACCGAGCGTGAACATGACCTTACTGATGGCCATCTTAGGGACATCAGCCATAATCGCACGTCGAAGTGCATTCACTTGCGAAGCGTCCGTATCTTCAATAAGAATCTTAATTTTGTTTCCTTGTGGATAGCCATCAACAATGCTTGCCTTCATTTCTTTCCCTCCAAATCAGACACGTCGTCCACGTCGTCCACCCTTTTTCTTGGTACCGTCGTGAGCGATGGGTGTGACATCCTCGATTCGAGTGATGGTCATACCCGCACGTGTAAGTGCTCGAATGGCTGCTTGTGCACCGGGGCCTGTGTTGTTGGACTTGTTACCACCAGGTGCACGGTACTTGATGATCAACTGTGAGAATTCCTTGTCCTTGAGCATGTCAGCAAGACGTTCTGCAGCACGAGTGGCAGCGAATTGACCACCACTGTCCTTTGACGACTTGACGACTTGACCACCGGAGCAAGTGCCGATGGTTTCAGCACCGGTCAAATCCGTAGCGGTCATGAGGATGTTGTTGTAGGAGGAGAAGATGTTGACGATAGCTCGACGGGTCATCAGGCCTCACCTCCATCTTCTGCACTCGGTGCTGCTTCTGCAGCTTCGTTGACTTCATCAGCAAACGGTTTGCTTGCTTCCGGGTCAACCTCTTCTTCATCAGCAGCGTACTCAGCCATTTCACGGCGTCCGTCGATAGCCTTACGAATGTCATGTTCTGGATCATTCAAGTCGCTGGAAGGATGGTATTGAATCACTTCTTCCTCGTCACGGTTGACTGGGTAGGAAGGAATGGTTACCTTTTGGTCACCAACGCAGATGTGACCGTGGGTCACGAGTTGGCGTGCTTGCTTGAGTGAGCATGCAAGACCCTTGTAGTAGACCTGTGCTTGTAGACGTCGGTTGAGGATATCCTCAGCATTCAGTGACAAAATGTCGTCAAGAGATGCTTCTTTTGTGATAAGTCCCTTGTGATGGAGAGAACGGAGAAGGTCATCCTTCTCTCGCATTCCGTGACCTTCAGTCGTGTCGAGCATACCGATCAAGCGCATAGCCTGACGTCGATGTCGGCGAAGTTGTGACTTGGCCTTCCAAATTTCTCGCATGTTCTTCAAGCCGTGATTAGCTTGGATGAGATGTTCTTCTTCGATTCGTGCCTTCTTCCAAGGATGAGGAGGCGTATCGAACTTTGGTCTGGAAAACTTTGGCTCACCCATACTTCATCACCCTCATACTTTCTTTCGGCTTACACCGAGAGTTAGGCCACCACGGCCGTTGCTTCGTCCACGCTGTCCACGAACCTTGTTGCCGCTAGCGTGGCGAACACCACGGTAGCACTTCATGGTTCGAAGACGGTTGATGTCTTCTTCGAGTGTGAGTTTGACCTCTTGTCCGGTCAGGTGGATGTCGTTGCCGGTTTCGATATCAGCTGCACGGTTGACCATCCAGTAAGGAACGTTGTTAACGTAATCTTCGATTGCAAGTCGGAGCATTTCTTGTTGCTCTGGACTGAGGTGGCCAGCCATTCGAGCAGGATCGAAACCAGTTGCTTTGCAGATTTGAATCGCACTACGTACGCCGATTCCCTTGACCGATGTCAATGCAGATGAGAGCGGTTTGAGACCGTCCATATCCGTATCAGCCATTCGGAGAATGTATGAAAAATCGTCGCCGAGTTCCTCTTCCTTTCCTTTTGCCATTCTTGTCCACCTAACGTTGCGACATGATGTCGAGCAGTTTTCCGACCAACCTCCCCTATATCAAGACCGCGATGCAGGGGTCCGATTTCAGGTGTCAGAATTCTGAGGATATTGCACACAAAGGAGCAGATGATTTGAGGTCGTATGACGGGTCAAAAACGCCTTCCTGCGGCCTTGCCTGTTACGAAGTTGTCGATCGATGCTCCCTTGCAATCGTGGTTGGAGCGCAGCATCGAGACCGCATCGAATCGTCAACGCCGAAATGTCGTTCTCAAGAGCGGTCGCAACGATGGCATCGATGTTGGCTTCATCGAGGGTCAAATCAAGAATGTCAACGACTCGACCTGAAGCGACAGCAAATGGATGCGTATCGTCCTTGAGCGGACCGTTATGATGAATCCGCGGGCGGCGAGGCGATGATTCTGCCCATCGAACATCGGCAGCAGGGCTCAGTTGTTCAGCCAACCACGCATCGACCAAGCCGCTTTCGACCAAGGCTGCATCGAGAATAGTAACCCATTCATTTCGTCGAGCGGTCTGTAAACCAATACGGGTCGGTTCGATGGGTTCGTTCTGTTGAATTACAGCATCTTCACCTCCGAAGGTGCGGGAAAGTCGAACAAATCGCTTGGATACATCGGGTGTTGAAACACCCCCGAGCCACAGTTCAAGTCGATCGACTCGTCCACCGCCTCGAGACATCCAGGTCCATGTTTTTCCAATGCCTGGCCAAAACGACTCAACGATGGCTTCGACATCATCTCTGAGTTCTTGTGTCAATCGAGGAGAAAGGTCCAG
>JASLVI010000043.1 GCA_030741455.1 Candidatus Poseidoniaceae archaeon
CCATCTCCATGGCAGCAGTTCCACTGCCTGAAACAGCGATGACCTTGTAGCCATCATCGCCCGTCCAAGATTCTGTTCCTCGTTCACGAGATGATGGGGAGAGATTGAATGCAGTTCGTAGGCCAGCGTTAAGGTCGGCCATTACATCTCGAAATTCTGGTCCCCGTGCGGTCATGACCGGCGTTGCCATGGCTTGTAGACATGCATCACTCATTCGTACAGGTCCTGGGACGAGGAAGCAGTCACCTTCGTGTGCCATATTGTCACGGTATCGCGCTCGGTTTTTGAATAAGAACACTGGACTTCCCATGAAATCACTGTTTGCAGGGATGCTATGTGCTAAAGACAAGGAGTTCAAGCGGTAGTTATGATGCGGATTGGTCTTGCAATGTTGCAAGGTGCTCGGCATGAGCATGAAGAGGCCATCCTCTCAATCGCAGAAGAATTCGAAAAGAGCATCGAGGTCGTTCATTTACGTCGAGCTGAAGACCTCAATACATCGATACATGGTCTTGTTCTACCTGGTGGGGAATCAACAACAATGCGTATAGCTTCTCGATCAGAAGGTTTGCTTGACTCGATTTACAATTGGATGGAGGCGCATCCAAACCGCCCTGTACTCGGAACATGCGCAGGCGCTATTTTGCTCGCAATGCCAAGCGATGGACGACAACCATTTATTCGAGCCAAAATTTCGCGAAATGCATGGGGTCGTCAACGACAATCGTTTGAGGCGTCAATCGATGTGACGCTTAGCCGAGTCGATACGCAAGGCGCTTCAATTGCACGTAAACCAGATGCTTTTGGCCACACGCCACTCACGGTCGGAGACGTTGATTTACAGGCCGAAAAAGATGCATTTCCTGGCGTATTCATACGAGCGCCACGCTTCGATAACACTGGGGTCAACTGTGAGATTATTGCCCAATTTGGTGACGAGATTGTAGGTGTACGTGATGGTTCAAAATGCGCTGTAACCTTTCACCCTGAACTCACCAATGACCGTCGGTTCCATGCATGGCTATTGAACGAAATCGCTGCACTTTCACCGACGGATTGAACAAGGAGTGTTCAGGGGTTCTGCTCATGGTCGTCCATCTTCCAATGCATACGGAGATTCTTCCACCAGAGGAAGGTGAATCAGAAGGATGTGTCCAATGCCAAGAAGGCCGCAAACTTGTTCTGTTTGTAACGGGTAAATGTCACTGGGGATGCGATTATTGTCCACTCTCAGAGAATCGACGTGAATCACCAGACATGTTTGCAAATGAGCGGAGGTGTTCAACATGGGAAGAGGTCATCGAAGAAGGCCATGCCATGAAAGCAACGGGAACAGGAATCACAGGTGGTGATCCGATGCTCGATGCTGAACGTTCCGTTGAAGCCATCAAACAACTCAAACAAGCCTTTGGACAAGAACATCACATTCACCTTTACACGTCGATTCCATTCAAACTCGAGTGGGTCGAAAAACTCGCTTCTGCTGGATTGGATGAACTTCGATTTCATCTCCTCGATGGAACGACCAAACTATACGAAGAAGTCATCCATGCAGCAAGTGATGCAGGAATAAACGTTGGAATCGAGTTGCCATGTGAACCAGATAAGGAAGCTTCTTTGTTTGAATTGCTCGATCAATTGGATCAACTCCCTGTTCAATTCCTCAATCTGAACGAATTGGAAATAACTACAGGAAATCAAGAGAACATGGATGTTCGTGGATTCAATCTCTCAAGTGGCCTTTCTGCTGCTGCTGAGGGTTCCTTTGAGTTGGGGATTCGACTCAAAGAAGCGACGAAAGGAAAATCCTTCCATCTCAAATTCTGTACTGCGTCCTACAAAGACGCTGGGCAATTACGTGCTCGGTTTAGACGTAGAGCAGAAGCAACACTTCGACCGTACGAGGTTCTCTCTGAAGATGATACGATCCTTTTCGGTGCAATTCCAACCGAACCAGAAGATGCACGTGATGATATGATGGAGTTGCAAGAAACGTTGCAAATCAGTCCATCTTGGCTACGTTACGATGCAAACGATCGTCGAATTGAGATGCCACTAAGTGTCGCTGAAGAACTCGCAGATGTACTCTCAGTTCCTGTTCAAATGGTCGAAGTCCATCCAACCCATGAACGATTGGAAGTTTCGGTTGTTTACCTCAATGCTCAAACTCCATCATAGCATTACTTTCATTTGCAACCAGCAAGTGGATGATGTATGGGGCTACTCGACCAAGCCGATTGGGGCGTATTCAAGCGCTCTGAAACGTGGAAAGCGTTTGGTGTCGCTGTCGTCCTCTTCGGTGTAATCGCCTTCGCAGGTCTCTCTTTGTTTGATAGCATGGATGAGATCTTTGAATCGGATGCTGAACCTGCTCCTATCCCTGAAATTGTCATTCAAAGTTTGAATCGAACTGGAATTGAAGAGAACTATACCAACTCAGATGGAGAAATCCGTCTCTCTGAGCTGCGGGGAGATGTCATCATCCTCGATTTAATGGCACACGATTGTTCGAATTGTCATGCCGTTCAAGCCCACCTTGAGGCGAACATGGATGATTGGAAGGAAACTGCTGATGCAAATGGTGTTGGTTTCCATATCTTCGGCTATGGGGCATGGTATCAGGAGTCCTTGAAATATCTCGGTGAGTCTGGTGGTGAGTATACCGTTCCGTTGTATCCAACGGGACTTGGTTCAACAGAAGCAGCGATACTAGAAGACGGTTCGACAACCGATCCAAAGCAACTGTTCACAACAGCGGGAGCCGGTCAAATTCCAGTTGTTATGGTAATTGACGTTGAGGGATACATCGTTGAACGACAAGCCACTGGGACGCCAATTGGTGGGTGGGGTGACTTCAATTCAGCTGTCGAGAACGCAATAACGGGAGATGTTCAAACAACCATTGACGATCGAATTGCGTGGGAAGAGCCATCCACATCGTTTGTTGCAGTTTTCGTTCTTGGAATGATCCTCTCCATACTTGTGTATTTCTCGCCGTGTGCATTCCCTGTTCTTCCCGGTTTCATTTCGTATTATCTCAGTCTCGGCGCTCGTGAAGATGAACTGATCAAAGAGGGTAAACTCAAGACAGCCATGCCTTCATCATGGGTGATTGGTATCCTCGCCGGATTGGGCATGTGGACGTTCTTCATCATCATTGGAATCATTGCATTTGCAATGGGTGAGGCTTTCGCTCAATCTGGTATGATTCATATCATTGCGATTGGGATTGCAGTCCTCTTGATTATTCTCGGATCAATCATGCTCCTTGGAATTACTTCCCACGTTCTTGGCTTTGTACAGAAATTGGTCGATCGTTGGTCGACAACTGAAATGGATGAAACATTCACGCCTCGTCGAAACATGTACCTCTACGGTATTGGCTATGCAGCTGCATCGATTGATTGTACCGCTGCTGCTGTGTTACCGTTTGTCATCTTCCTTGGCACACTTGGTACCAATGCCACCATCTCTGGATTGGCAGGATTGATGCTCGGTTTGCTAATTTTGATGGTTCTTGTCACTGTTTTGGTTGGTCTAGGTCGTCAAGTGATGATCAACTTCCTACGAAGAATGACTGGAATGATCAAGATGGTTGGGTCATGGATGATGATTATGGCAGGCGTCGGATTGACTATCTATCTCACTCAGCCTGAGCTTGTTTCGGGCTTGTTCGCTTGAAGGTGTTCAAAGGCATCATCAAATTTGTTCGCGTTGCATTGTAGAATAGCTGGTTTGATGAAGCGATAGTGAGCAATCAAAGCAAAGAGAATTCCTGTAACCACGTCAAACAGGTAGTGTTGTTGCGTCGTCATGGTTGAGAGCGTAAGTAAGAGCCAAGCGACCCAAAGCAATGCGTATGCAAAGCGGTTCACATTGTAAATCAAAGGAACACATAGGACCACGCATAGGCTGTGACCAACATGCAAACTCGGCCAAGCATTGTAGGGTTGGTCAACAATGTGGATGAGTGAAAGTAATGATGTGAGGGCATCATCTCCTTCGACTTCCGTTCGAATACTGACCTCGACAGGTGCGAATAGAAAGATGAAGAAGACTGGAATTGTTGCAACAAACAATCGTTGTGAAAAAACGATTGCAGCTTGTTTTTGCCGCTCAGTTGATGCGAAAAATGGAATAAGAACATAGTATGCATAGAAGGAAAAGTAAGCTAAATTGAGCAATGGCATGTAAGGAATGCCATCATCGATTCCGAAAGATGGATCAAATAACGTCCAATCAAAGAATTCAGAAATACGGTTTGTCATTCCATAGGGGATTCCAATTGCTGCGAGAAAAAACAAACCAAACAATGATGTGAAGACAAGTCGATTGTTTCGCTTCCTCCATGGATATTTCCACATGGTCCATGGATGAGGGCTGAATGGATTACTCTTCATCATCATCACCTGGTTGTAATTCATTCCAATGAACAACTCGATCTCCGATAATCTCTGCTTCAGCAGGGTCGTGTGTGACATGTATGGCGGGGATTCCTCTTGACTTGAGAATCGAACGGATTTCAAGAGCAATTTTTCTACGTAAATCAACATCGAGAGCTGAGAGTGGTTCGTCGAGTAACATCAGACGTGGATTGGTTAGTAGCGCACGAATCAATACGACGCGCTGTGCTTCTCCTCCAGAGAGCGTCTCAATGGATTGGCTTTCTTTTCCCTTCAACCCCATCTCCTCGATGATTGTATTGACTTCAGTCATGTTCCGATCTTTCTTTCGTTTGTAAGCGAACAAAATATTGCCGAGTACATCCTTGAATGGAAATAACACAGGTCGTTGGAAGAGCATTCCTATGCCTCGCATTTCACAGGGCTGTTGCTCAATGTGTTGGCCATTCAATTGAATTGTTCCAGAATCATGTGTTTGTAAACCTGCTATTGCACGTAAGAGCGTTGTTTTTCCGCAACCACTTGGGCCGAGAATTGCAATGATTTCATCCGAAGCAAGTTCGAGATGAAGGTCCTGAATGACCTGATTTTCATCAAAACGAACATTGAGTTGATCGAGAACGAGACTCATCAAAATCCACCTCCTTGATGACTGCGAAATCGTTCTGCAATAACAAACAGTAGGAAGGTTATGCACATCAGGACCGTTGCTGTTGCCATTGCAATAGGTTCCACAAGCTGGAAATATTTTGGTCTTGACATGAGTTGGTCAACCAAGACAGGTAATGTGCCCCACGCACCAGATCGCAACAAGATCCATGATGCTCCAAATTCTCCAAGAGAGAAAGCCATCGAGAGTGCAGCAGCTACGACCAGATGAGGCTTCAACAATGGGATCTTAATTCGGAAAAATCGTTGGCCTCCATCATAACCAAGTATCTTTCCAGCCTCTTCGTAATCAGAATCGATTTCTCGCATAGCAGGCAGCAGAATCCGTACAACAAATGGTGTTGTAAGCATCGCATGGGGTATGATTGGTAGAGCATACCAAGAGAACATTGCGGGCCATACTTTCAAAATTCCAAGCAATACGCCAAGCCCGACCATCACTCCTGAAAGAGCAAGCGGAAGCATCGACAGCAAATCGATCAATCGAGCGAGTTTTGGCTTATTCTTCTCCTCAAGCGAATGGATGGTTTGAGCCACGAAGAAACCGAGTATGCATGAAACAAGTAAACAGCCAATTGCATAGACCAAAGAATTCGTGAGTGCATCAGGAACGGATGCATACGTCAAGTTGCCATCGAACGCATAACTCCATGCTTCAGTGCTCCATCGGTATGAATCTGATGTTCTGTCACGAATTCGAACCGAGGAAAGAACCATCAAGAACAGAGGTGCTAGAGCGAAGAGACATGAAGAGAGAATGCCAAATCTTTGGAGTAGACCTGGCTTACCGATATTCTTCCTCGCATGATGTTCGGATACCAATTCAATCTCATAGGACTGTTTTTGTTGCCATCTCCCAGCCAGGCCCAGAGCAGCCAGAAGGACAATTCCTTGGAGGGTTGCGCCACCGAGGACGAGCAGACTGACATCTTCACGATAACCGGGTATGCCAGCTGCGCCTCCTTCGATAGCCATCAGTGATTCAATCGTCCAAAATTCTGGAGCAAGCCATCGAACCAAGGCAAATGAGGTGAAGGAAAAAATGAATGTGAACACAAATGCCGATAGGATTGGAGTTCTCAACATGGGCCACCAAAATCTTAGCAGGCGTTCCAATGGAGATGTTCCAACAGGTAACATTCGAAACGCTTCTTCATATCGCGGTGGTAGAGTCGCTATTTTGGGTTCGACAAACCGTATCACAAGTGCAAGATTAAACCAAGCATGGGCAAGTAGTAACGCAATGATTTGTCCAGAATGTTCGATGCCAAGAAATGATGAGAATGAACCGATGATTCCAGTTTCATTCCGAAGATCAATGCCAATTGAAGCGAGTATTCCACCTTCATTGATCAGTGCAAGGAATCCCATTGCAGCAACAACGGTTGGCGTCACAAATGGAAGTGTTAAGGCTGCACGAATCAAACCAATATGTTTCCATTCATAGCGACCAAGCCACCATGCGATTGGGAAACCGATGACAAGAGTAAGAATTGCAGAATATGTTGCCTGAAGAAAGGTGAATCGAACTGCTTCAATGGCGAGTGGATGCTCGTCCAACTGGAACATCGCCTCAATAGGATTCGAACCTGTAACAAAGATGAGTCGGTCAAGTGCAAGCAACACTGGGACGAGAATCAATCCCAGATACAAAGCAACGGGGACGGAATGTCCAACAGCTGATTTCATGCTTCCAACTCAAAGGGCTTTGGTCGCATCTCGCCATTCCATGAGCCAGTCTTCCATTTCTGCATCGATACGTTCGCTCGAGATTTCAGCAGGGTTGGAAGGGATCGGACTGTGGTGTCGGTAACCATTCTCCACTGGTAGGTCTTCACCTTCGAGGACAGAATACATGTAATTGTTCTCTGGCATGTTCTTGTTGATTTCTTCACTCAACAGAAATTCGATGAATGCATCAACTGCTGCTGCTGAGCCGCCGCCGTTCACTTTCGCAGCGGATTCAACTTGAAGGAAGGATGCATGATCGATATCTATGGCCTTGGAAATGGTGTAATTACCTCCATATTTTGCTTCAACACCAGGTGAATGACAATAGGAAACGGTTAGCCATGCATCACCGATGTATCCTGGCTCCCAAACGCCGTAGCCTCCGGAGTAATGAACCTCGTATGCTTCTGTCCAGCCTGTTGTGAAAATTGCATCATTGTCGGCCATCGCACCCCACCACTCCATCGCGCTCATGGTTGAAGTCTGTTCGAAATAATCGATGGTTGCGGTCATGAAGGCGCGACCAGGCGATGATGTTGTAGGGCTGGGAAAGGCCGTACGTCCCTTCCACGCATCATCAGTTAATTCTTCGAGCGTGGTTGGAAATGAGATGTTGTTGGCTTCCAATGCCTCGATATCGGCATTCAAGCAAACATAACCTTGATCGAACGGAACAGCCATCTCACCACTGTAAGGTGTGAGGGATTGGGGGTCAAGGTCAGGTAAGGTTGCTGAATGTGGAGCGAGTAAACAATTGTCCAAAGCCGTTTGCAGGTACGTATTGTCAAGTCCAAGGGCAAGATCTGCTTGTGGTGCTTCTTTAGTTAGTAAGAGTTTTTCAAGAATACCTCCTGCATCATCGGTTGGAAGAATGTTCACCTCGTAGCCCGTTTGCTCTGTGAAATCAGTTAGAACATCCTCGCTAATGGCAAGAATATCGTAGGTAACGATTGTTAGAGTCCCATCATCCGAAGCATTTTGGATTACACATTCATCTGTTATGCTGTGCATGCTAAGGCAACCTGAAAGTGGTGCTAAGAAAATCAATACGAGTAGGAAACCAACCCGTATCAACTCATTCCCTCCAATGTCTTCACCAGCGTGTGACATCGGTCGACAACTTCCAACGGGCTTTGGCCCAACACATAGAGCGATGGTTCCCAACCGAAATCACCAATGTCAAGGATGACATCAACTTCGGATTCAGTGTGTTCCAAACCATTTCGATCGGCGTCTGCGAGGCTCCATCCTAATTGGTTGCACGCTTCTTGGACTGCATCAATATCGGTACCTTCGTAATCACCCGGTGGGCGAATATTGATGATGGCACATTTTGAAGAATCGATGTTCCTCGCTTCTAACAGCATTTCAGCAAGATGTTTAGAAGTGCCAAACTGTGGTTTTCCGTGTGTTCGCAATTCACCTTCAACTGCTGTTATTTTGCCGGGTACTGCTGCAACTTCTTCGACAGAATTAGCTGTTTGTAGGCATGCAGCGATGTTCATGCCAACGTTTGGAAGAACCGACATGATGGTTCTTGAATCAAGGCGGCCAATGGCCCATTCAAGACGACGGATCAATGCATGCTCGTTTTGATCAACTTCGAGGTCAAGCCCCGTCAGTGTTTTGTCAAAGCGTAGTACTTGGTTGCCTGTGAATTGAAATTCTACGATAAATCGTTGGCGAAGTAGTTCTTCATTCTGGCCGACAGAGAGCAGACCACCTGCAATCTCTTTGGCCCAACTATCGACCGTAAGTTCGTCTGCAGAACCAGGTAGCGACGTTACAGGTTTCTGATATTGCCTTGAAACGGTGCTTTGTGTTGTACCGAGTATATCTGCGATATTCATTTGCGACCATCCTTGGCCTCGGAGTTCCCGTGCAAGTTGCATGTGCAATCGCGATAGCCACACATCACCATTTTGTCCTAGCATAAACTCCGGAAGACGATTCAGTTATTCAATGTATGTACTGAAAAATGCATTCTGCATAAATAAACTTCTTGTGAAAGAATGGCCACGTTCAAAGACTGGTTTCTCTAGAGTCGCATCATGGAGTCAGAAGAGTTTCTCGACGAGGTCCTTTCTCGTGTGAAATCCTTTCTTGCTTCAAGCCAAACTGAGAGCCAAATCAGACCTTCAGAAAGTCATGCTTCGTTGGCTCGAACTTCAGATCTTAATCTACCACTCGAGGGCAGGGGGCTCGAAGCTGCACTTGATGACATTGAATCGGTCCTTCGAAATTCAGTCCGCACAACGGCACCTGGTTTCATGAATCCGTTGTGGGGAGGTCTTTCCATTGCATCCATTGCAGGTGAATTGGTTACTGCCGCAACAAATACTGCAATGTATACGTATGAGATAGCACCCATTGCTACACTGATCGAGTCATCAATTCTCAAACGTATAGCAGAACTTGCTGACTTTGGGACCAGTCAGGGGACACTCACGACTGGAGGCTCCAATGGCAATCTATTGGGGATGCTATGTGCTCGACAAGCAAAGTTTCCAATGTCGAGTCATGCGGGCTTCGATGGCACGAATATGGTCGCTTTCGTTTCAGAAGAATCGCATTATTCGTTTAGCATAGCGTCTAATGTAGTTGGCATAGGCCATTCGAATCTGATCAAGGTCCGATGCAATGAGCACGGTCAAATGCGTCCAGATGCACTTGAAGAAGAAATTGAGTATGCACTAGCCGAAGGCCGTATCCCCTTTGCAGTACTTGCAACAAGTGGGACGACAGTAAAGGGAAGTTTTGACCCGCTTCGTGCAATTGCAGCGGTTGCTCACAAGTATGAACTTTGGATGCATGTCGATGCTGCATGGGGTGGATCCTGTCTCTTTTCGTCACAACATCGATCTCTGATGGATGGTATTGAACTCGCTGACAGTTTTTGCTGGGATGCTCACAAAATGATGGGTATCCCACTCATATGCTCCGCTTTTATTGTGAAAGATGCCGATGTTCTGAAAGCAGTTTGTTCCAATGGAAATACTGCACACTATCTCTATATTGAATCAGGTGAAGATCTAGACTTAGGTCGTTATTCTCTTCAATGTGGTCGACGTAATGATGCTCTGAAATTGTGGCTAGCCTGGCGAGAAATCGGAGATGCGGGTTGGGCTTCAATGCTCGAACGTTTCATGGAACTAGCGCACTACTTGGAAGAACGAGTCAAGAATCATGCTTCACTCGAACTGATGAGTGAACGAATGTGGACCAATGTCTGCTTCCGATATGTAGGGGATTCGTCGACGGACGAACGCAACAGAATCAACGCCGAATTACGACAGCGACTTATCCAAGATGGTCGATTTATGGTCAGCCGAAGCACCATCGATGAATCGATTATTCTACGTTCTGTTATTGCGAATCGCAGTGTTACAGAAGAATCCCTCGATGCCTTCTTGGATTGCGTTGTCTCACTTGGAAAGGATATTGAACGTGGTTTACCTCAACAATAATATGGATGTGAATGAAATGAGCGAAGAAGGATTGATCAGAACAGCACTGTATGATGAACACGTTGCACTTGATGGTAACATCGTCGATTTTCATGGATTTGAATTGCCTATTTGGTATTCCAACATCAAAGCGGAACATATTGCGACACGAACGTCATCAGGGCTTTTTGACGTATCACACATGGGTACCTTCCGCTTCGTTGGAGAAAATGTTCGACAATGGCTTGAAGGCATTGCTACACAGAAGGTGACATCAATTCCTGTAGGGCGATGCGCATACACACATTTCCTCGATCATGATGGTTTCATCATCGATGATATGATTTTTGCAGTTGTCTCTGAAACTGAAATACTTGGTGTTCCAAATGCTTCGATGATCGACGTAATGTGGGATTGGTTCCAAGGATGTTCGCCTGAAGCGTCTGGCGTTTCGATTGAGAATTTGTCTCCTGAGACCTCAATTATTGCTCTTCAAGGGCCGAAGAGCAAACAATATCTCGATGCTGCTTTCGGTGAAGGTCAACATGTTGGCAGATTCAAATGGTCCAGTCTCAGCGACAACCAACTTGCGGTGGAAGGTTGGATTCAGGGCACAGGCTACACCGGTGAAGCCGGATACGAAATTTTCCTTCCAAACGATCACGTTGCAACTGCATGGCGTGCTTTAGTAGAAGCTGGTGCAACACCTGTAGGACTAGGTGCTCGCGATACCCTTCGTCTTGAGAAAGGATACCTCTTGTCCGGTGTTGATTTCCTCTGGCCAGGCCTTGATGATGGTTCTCATTCCTTCCTAGCCCGTGATTCGTGGGAAACCAATGTTCCATTCGGTCTTGATACGGAGCA
>JASLVI010000044.1 GCA_030741455.1 Candidatus Poseidoniaceae archaeon
CATAAAGTCGCTTCCAGTGAAATAATCGACAGCAAGCCCGATGGCAACAAAGGGCATTAAGTCAAAGAATCGTGCCATGGCATTTCCAAGAATACCCGCAACTACTCGTCCAGGATATCGCTTTGCGTATGGAACAACACGCCAGATTTGGCGACCAACAATCTGTGTTTTCTCGTTGATATCGGATGGTTCCATCGCATCGCCACTACCAGAACCCATCCCGCGCATAGACAATCCTGACGAGACCTCGCTTTCAATGCTCGTTATCAACTTGAACATGATTAATGCAAATCATTGATGAGTGACCGTTGCTAAGAAGGGACTATGCCGACTCCTCGTGCCCGAGTCTCAACCTTTCTCGTTTGTCTCATGTTAGCGCAGTTGGCAACACCATTTGCGATGAGTCAACCTCTTCCGGCAATTGAAGTAAATACCGATGCTGAATTAGATTTGCTCTCGCAAGTTGGTATCATTCCAACAAAGGAACACGCTCAGGGATGGTATGATCCAAGTGAAGGCGTTGGAACAATTGATCTTCTCTATCGCCAAGCCACCATTACACCCCTTGAAGACTGGTCTGAACGAACACAAGAGAAAGTGTTGAGCGGCAATTACGTACTCACGCACACCTATCCTGTTCCAAGTGATTGGGTTGTTGATCTTGAAGAGGCTGGAATCCACTGTTTCTCTTTCCTTCCAACCACAGGATTCCATTGTGAAGTCGAGCAGAAATCAATCTACGAACTGCATAACCTTGATGTTGAAGGTATCGTAAAACTCGATCCCACAGACAAAGTGCGGACTCGATTGGTTAAGGCCTTACTCGGCGATGATATCGGACCTGTTTCGTTGTTTTACCAAGATGATTTTGTCCCTGTGTATGGCGTTCTGGTCGGTGAATCACTCCCAGAAGGAATATACGAACGTGATGATATCCGTATCACGTACCACGTTGGACGTTTCGCAACATTTGAAATCGACCGAACAACACAAGCACTCGCATGGCTGGTAGCACAAGAAGAAATTGAGTGGCTCGAAGAAAAACTCTGGGCAATAACTGCAAACGATGTTGCGGATACTGTTCTCAAAGCGCCCGATCTATGGTCTCAATCAACCATGAACGGGATTAATTCATCATGGAATGGCGTTGATGGAAGTGGCATCGTGGTCACAGTCGCTGACTCGGGACTGGATAGTGGCGTGAATGGTTCAACGATGCACGCTGATTTCTCGGATCATATCCTCGACGTCGTTTCATGGGGTATGACGCCAGGTGAAGCCTCATCATGTGGTTCAGCTGCAGATGATGGTGCATCGGACATCGATGGCCACGGCACACACGTTGCTGGATCCGTTCTTGGAGATGGAACCAATTCAAATGGAAACATTAAGGGAATGGCCCCCGAAGCGCAACTCTATTTCCAAGCGATTGGAGTTTGGTGTGCAAATGCTGCAACGAGCCCTCGCGATTACAGATATTCTCTGAACGGCCTGCCCTCAAACCTGACGGAGTTGTTCAAGGCGGGTGCTGACAACGGATCTCGTGTCCACACCAATTCATGGGGATCCCCGGTTGCAGGAGACTATACTACTTCCTCGATGCAGGCAGACATTGCAGCTCGTGATTACCAAAACATGACCATTCTCTTCTCAGCAGGGAACAGTGGAATCGATAACAATGGTGATGGCGAAGTGGATTTTGATTCGCTGGGTGCACCGGCATCAGCCAAGAGCGTTTTGACAGTCGGAGCGAGCGAGAACGATCGACCTACAATAAATTCAGTTTGGGGGACAACGAAATACAGTGCCCCGATTAGTACAGATCGCCTAGCAGACAATATCTCAGGGTTGGCTGCATTCTCCAGCCGTGGACCAACCGATGATAATCGTCTCAAACCTGATATTGTCGCCCCAGGTACATTCATTCTGTCAGCCTTAACTCGATACAATACCAAATCAGTGGGTTGGATGGCCTACAATGCGTCCTACGTGTACATGGGAGGCACGAGCATGTCCACTCCACTCACTGCTGGTGCTACCGCACTTTTGCTAGAACATCTCATCGATAATATGGGACATGAAGATCCAAATTCATCGCTCGTGAAGGCTATCTTCGCAGCGAGTGCCACCGATATGACGGGACAATACAATTCAGCCACAAATGGTGCTGGAGAAACAGCGCCAAACAATCACGAGGGCTGGGGTAGAGTCGACATGCGAAGCGCCCTCAATACAACATGGGTCGACAACGAAAGCCTCACAACTGGCGTCAATCGAGGTTGGAGCTTCAACGTGCCATTGAATGCTCCTGACCTCAATGTTGTTGTTGCATGGACCGATAAAGAATCGACCCCCTCGGCTGGCACGAATCTTGTGAACGACCTCGATCTCGCTATCAAAGACCCATCTGGAACCTGGACGGAACTTTCCAACAACCTTGACACATTGCGTGGATTGAAATTCGCAAATCCTGCACAAGGCACCTGGGAGGTTCATGTCAACGGAACCAATGTGCCTGTTGGACCACAATTCTTCTCTATTGCAATAAATCAAGAAACGACACTTGTCAATCTTACAGAGGATGCTGATCTCGATGGTGTTCAAGATGATGATGATGATTGCCCCACCGACTATGGAACATCAACAGCAGACCGTGAAGGCTGCCCTGATAGCGATGGCGATGGATATTCCAACCCAGATGGCACATGGACTGTCAATAACGGAGCCGATGCATTCCCTTCCATCGATACGCAATGGGCCGACCAAGATTTCGATGGATACGGAGACAACAGCGTTGGTTTCCAACCAGATGCATGCGTTTTAGACCTCGGAAATTCAACGACCGACCGATTTGGTTGCTTAGACGGTGATGGTGATGGTTACTCTGACTCTGACCCAACAGGTCTCAATGGTCCTGTTTGGACTGCTACAGACGGTGCGGATGCATGCAATTCCGTCAAGGCTTACTCGAACATCGATCGAAACGGTTGTCCTGATGAGGATGGGGATGGGGCTTCCGATCCCGACCCCACAGGCATCAATGGCTCAGTATGGACAGTTACAGACGGTGCGGATGCATTCCTAGGCGATGCCACACAATGGAACGATTCGGACGATGATGGGTACGGAGACAACCCTCTACCAGCTACTGAAGGAGATGCATGCATTACAAGACCCGGAACATCCTATCAAGACCGATTTGGGTGCATTGATTCCGACAGCGATGGTTACTCAGACCCCGACCTAACAGGCCTTCATGGCCCTGTATGGACTGTTGCAGACGGTGCGGATGCGTTCCCGAGCGAGCCGAGTCAATGGGCGGACCAAGATGGTGACGGATATGGAGACAATGCGAGTGGTGTTAACGCTGACAATTGTCCTACAACGTTTGGAACATCAACCGAACTCGGCAATCTTGGATGCAGTGATCTCGACAATGATGGATACGCTGATTCCGATGATGCATTCCCTAACGATTCAACACAGTGGAGCGATACAGATGGTGACGGATTCGGTGATGAGAGCACGGGAACGAATCCCGATGCTTGCCCGACCGTTGCTGGAACCTCAACCATAGACCGCTACGGTTGCCCAGACAGTGATGCTGATGGAGCATCAGATGAGGACCTCAGCGGTACAAACGGACCTGTATGGACCATTGCAGACGGAGCCGACCTCTTGCCAAACGACGCATCACAATGGAAAGATACCGATCTTGATGGATTTGGCGACAACCCGACTGGAACAGATGGCGATGGTTGTCCTTCACAACCTGGAACGTCAACCGTCGATCGTAATGGCTGTCCTGACAGCGATAGTGATGGCTTTTCAGATGCAGATCCCACATGGACGGTATTGCATGGCGCTGATGCATTCCCTAGCGATCCAACCCAAAGTGCGGATACGGACGGAGACGGATATGGAGACAATGCGAGTGGAACAAACCCTGATGGTTGTCCAACACAGTATGGTGATTCAACAATTGACCGAATTGGTTGCCCTGATTCAGATGGGGACGGCATCTCCGATGCCGATGGACTCTGGAACGTCTCTCAAGGTGCGGATGCATTCCGCTACGATGCAACACAATCAGTTGACAGCGATGGCGATGGATACGGCGATAATGCGAGCGGAAATTACCCAGATGCATGTCCAGCCGAATTCGGTGATTCGTGGCAAAACAGCACGCTTGGATGTCCAGACACTGATCAAGATGGTTGGGCAGATATCCAAGATACACATCCAGATGACATAACACAGTGGTCCGATATTGATGGTGATGGATACGGTGACAATCCGGGCGGAACCACGCCGGACGCATGTCCAGGCGCAAATGGAAATTCGACAAAGGGCAACCGATATGGTTGCGTTGATACTGATGGCGATGGGTGGGATGATATCGTTGATGAATTACCAAATGTAAAGCATCAATGGCTCGATCAAGATGCTGATGGATTCGGAGACAACGCAACTGGACCACAACCAGATGCCTGCCCAGGAGTACCTGGCACCTCAACGATAGATCGGTATGGCTGCGTTGATGGAGATGGAGATGGTATTTCCGATGAAAACGATGCATTTCCTACGGACCCCACTCGCTCGAGTGATGCTGATGGTGATGGATTCGATGACCTCGAAGATGGTTGTATGTTGATTGCTGGTAATTCGACGGCCGATCGATTTGGATGTACTGACTCCGATGGTGATGGATACTCCGATGGCGATACACAATGGACAACTGTGAATGGTTCAGATGCTTTCCCGAATGAGGCTACACAACACGCTGATCAAGATAATGACGGCTATGGAGACAATGGTGTTGGATTCGAAGCTGATGATTGTCCAACAACACCGGGAACATCGTTCCGAGATATCTTTGGTTGTGATGATGAGGATGCAGATGGAATGTCAGACGCTTCCGATGCTTTCCTAGGCGAGCCAACACAGTGGAACGATTCCGATGGCGATGGTTACGGTGATGAAGAGAACGGAACGCAAGGCGATGCATGCCCAGGCGTAGCGGGAACCTCAACCAACGATGTTTACGGATGTGTTGATTCTGATGGCGACGGTTACTCCGACTTGAACGACGTATGGCCAAACGATAGCACGCAATGGTACGATGAGGATATGGATGGATTTGGTGATGAATCATCGGGAACCGCTCCAGACCAATGTCCGGATGAATACGGTACTGCTTTCAGAGGCATACTGATTGGTTGCCCCGACACGGATGGAGATGGTTATGCTGACGATGAGGATGCATTCCCTTACCACGATTCGCAACATCTTGATTCTGATGGCGATGGGTGGGGTGACAACGAAACCTCAGGGGCTCACAAACCGGACCACTGGCCTAATGATTCGGCCAAGAACGCAGGAGAGGCGACGCTATCATGCCTTCCAAGCAAAGTCTCCACAGACACAGTCACAGGCTCTAGCATCCAATTCTCTTGTACAGTAACCACTGAAATGAGTGATGGTTTCACTGTTCGCGTGGATTGGCAGTCATCAACCAACGTCCGTGTTGATACAGGTTCACACACAATGATTTTCACGTCCGATGGCGGCAATACCCAATCAAAGATTTTCACTGGTGCTGCAACGCGTGAAGGTAATTTCAATCTCGTCATCACGGCGACAGAACCTGGTGCTGAAGTACCAATGGACACCTACACCATTCGCCTAAATGTCTACAATAGCACGAAATCCTCCAGCAATGACGATTCCTTCGAATGGGAAAATGTCCTCGATATGCCCTTGTTCCAAGCAGGGGCTGCGGCAATTCTTCTCACATTCTTGTTTGGAATGCTGATTATTCGTGGTAAGAGCCGACGGATCAAGGACGAGGATGAGCGAAAGGCGCAAGCCGCACAAGTCCTCTACAATCGAATGATGTCAGACCGTGATGTGGTTCAGCGAAGAAGAGTCGAATTGGGCTATGATGCGACGCCTCCACCGCCAGGCCTGAATTGATGGGTTTTGACCGATGCGCTCAAAAAAGGGTGCTTGTTCGGAGAGATTACCACCGTGCGGATATGGTGAAGTGGTTATCATCTGAGGTTTCCAACCTTATGTCGTGGGTTCGACTCCCGCTATCCGCACCTCCATTAACAAAGCCTATGAGTCCGCGGCATTAGGCGGAAACATGCAGGTCATCCGAACATCGAAGAGTATGTTTCTCGTCATGTTGATGATGCTTGCTTCCCTCTCTGGTTGCTTTGGTGAAGAGGAAACAGCACAAGAGGGTGTACCGATTATCTTTCAAATCGATTATCAACAACCTTCTGAAGTTGTCATGAAAAGTGGCGAATGGCATGAATTCCAACTTCTAGGAAATGGTCGTGCAATTTCAGTACCTACCGACGTCATGTTGTTTATTGATGGATACATCATTCCAAACGGATATGCAATGGTCGAGGGTGAATCGATCAACGGCCGATTGCTTCTAACCCCGTATGTTGATGAAGTCAAATTGACCATTGTTCATGCTGATGGTACAGGTGATGTTTACGAATTGCAAGTCACGAATGGAACACCAATTGTCAACGGTCAAGAATGGATGGAGAAGATGGAATACATCACCAATGTCTGCCCTGATACCACACAATGTGGAGGCTACATCAACCGGTGGATGGGTTCGCCAAATCCCGCATTCGAGCGAGCTGCCTCATTCTTTCAAGGCCATTTTGAGGGACTTGGCTATGAAACGCACATCCTGAGAGTGTTCGATCACGGCAACCCAGCTGAACCTGAGAGTTTGAATGTCATTGCATGGAAGCGGGGCAGGGATGCTTCATGCGTTCAGGGAATGGGCGGACACATGGACATCATGTTTCCCGGTGGCCCGCCCGGTGGCGGAACCTACGAAGGCGCCTATGACAACACAGGAGGCACTGTGAGCATGATGCTGTTTGCCAAAGCGTTTGTTGACATTGAAGTAGAATGCGATACCTTCCTCGCCCTTTGGTCTTCTGAAGAGGAAGGGCTTCGTGGATCGAATGCCTTCGCAAACAATCAGTGTGATTATTGTCTTCCTACGGATAAGGAACTTCGATTTTACATCAACATGGATATGATGGGCATATCCTATCCGGCGATGAAACCAACAGGTGAACCCTATCCATACCACGCATGGTCTGGCCCAGATTTTGACCCTGACGTTCAGGATGTTGAGATTACAACCGTTCTAGATCACGTTCACAGGAACATTCTCGAAGCGCCGATGGATTTGCGAATCGATGGAACCTATGGTTCAGGTTGCGATCAGCATTGGGAAGATCATGAAGATCTCGTGCTCGACGTCCATGAAGATACATTCGGTCGATCCGATCACGTCACCTTCCGTGATTTGGGTGCACAAACCATCTTCCACCTCGGAGCATACGATTCAGATTACAGCGCCTACCACTCACCAGATGATACGCTCGATAATATGATCGAGATGGTCGGCGGTGTTGAAGAGTTGGAAAACAGTATGGAATTTGTCATGTGGGCGGCGATGCTTGAGTTCATGATCGCTGATCAAACCCCTGAAATTCGTAATATCAATGCATGATAGTTTAAACGACGTTTTTTGAACCATAAGTGGTTCATTTCATCATGGAAGGAGGGGAATCTACGGGAGTTTCCTTCTTTCAACGGTTTGCGTCTTCATCGAAATTTCCTGCAACAATGATTGTATTTGGTGCGTTCGTTGCTATGGCAGAATCCTTGTTCATGCTCATGCAAGGACAATCGATTGAAAACGCTGTTTGGCCGCAAGCCGTTCGCACCTTGTCATGGACATTCTTCCTTCGAGAAAATGTTACAATGGTTACAATACTCTCCGCTCTCTTTCTTGGAGGTTGCATTTATGCGTCGGTTCAACATCGTCGTGGACGCTTCCTACCAAAGGCTGCCCAAGCGGCAGTTTATGCTGTCCTCGGAGGAGTCTTTGCATCTTGGATTATCTTTGTCCTCATGGATTATCGATACATTCGTGGTGCGTTCTTACTCCTACCTACCATCTACGGAATTCTTCTTCTCGGTTCAGCCATCGCCATTCGAGGTCCACCAAGCCTTCCAGAAGCTTCACAGAATTGGAAAGAAAAAGGAACGACAATCCTTCACATCGCCACTATTTTCTTGGCTGCTTGGTTGGTCATGCCAGGAATCCCTGCGCTGATAGGAATCGCACCATCACCTCCATCAGCACCTACCATGGGCTATGGTGCAGAAGCGGGCCCATTCGATCGGACAACCCTTCGATACGCCTATCCATTGCCAGAAGAGGTCATTGCTATACAAGGGCCGACTGAGGAAGACATCGAATTTTCAATCTACGTCACAGTACCTCACTTACCAGAAGATCCTGGAATTGAAGGCGTCCCTCTCGCAATTCTCTTTCATGCCTTCAACAATCCATCCATTGATTCCTATATGGATTGGATTGACCATCTTGCTGCAAAGGGTATGGTCGTTGCATACATTCAGTATCCAACAGATGTTCGGCCTGAAGGAGGCGATGATTTCGAACCGGACCATGTTGATGGAACCTCAGATTGGCCGCATCATGTTCCACGAATGCTATCAATCCAATCTGCTCTCAATCGTCTGAATGAAACCATTACCTCCGAACCACGCGATGTTGCAATCGATGAGATTCTCGACAATCTCACAATCATGCCTGAACATCTCTGGATCGGTGGGCACAGTCTTGGAGGCGCATATGCGCTTCAAGCACTTGGAATGGCTCAACAAATGGGATGGGGGAGTGAAACACTTCTTGTCGATACGGAAATGGCTGCAGCCCGACCTGTTCAAGAAGAATGGTTTCCCGAATATACCAATCTTCCAGAACGTACAATCGTTCATCTGGTCGTGAGTGAAGACGATATGACGGTTGGCCAGTGTAACAGCGTCCATCAGCATGCTCTGTTTGAGCAAGTAGACGAGAATCAATCTCTGCTATTGTATATCCCTAGCGACCGCTATGGATTCCCTCGTTTAGTAGCAACACATTACATTCCTGCAAACGAAGCGCATGATACCCTCGCCGATTGGGCCTTCTACCGTCGAGTTGATGCTCAAGCCGACTGGGTTGTTGCTCACAGCCGTCAAGATCTCAATACGGCCGACTTTGCTTACGCAAACCTTGTCAATGGTGAGATGCTAACGAACATGGGGAAGTGGTCCGACGGTGTCGATGTACTCCCAATCCAAGCATACTCGAATCCGAGTGCAGTGTCGAAGTTTGCAGATTGTTTCTAGGAGGTGATTCGGTGGAAGATGAAGAAGAGAACGTCAAATCGATTGTGAAACTCATCTCAACTTCGACCATTATCGCATCTATGTGTTGCTTACCGAGCGTTGTTCTGGTTCTGTTCGGTCTTGCAAGTGTAAGTTCTGCAGCCGCCCTTTCCGATACGTTGTATTGGGGAGGAGAGGGGTACGAATGGTTTCGTCCAACAATGCTTACAATCGCTTCAATTTCAGTCATTGTGGGCTTAGTAATCTATTTCCGCAATCGCGGCATTTGCACATTTGATGATGTTCAACGCCAACGAAGGAAGGTCATCAATACCTCCCTACTCGTCATCATCATCGCTTATCTCTCGTATTTATTGTTCAATTATGTGATTCTCACAGAGGTTGGTATCCTTCTCGGTCTTGAATGGGAATCAAGTCGAGTCTGGAACAAATGATCAGCCATTGTTCCGTACAGTTGAACATCCAACTGTCCAATCATCGCCAGAATTCATTGCTACTCGAGTTGCATCCAACAAGTCATCTTCTGGAGTTCGAATTGGCCGTGTATCAAGACCCCATGCAAGCGTGATTTGATAGGTTTGATTTGATAAATTCCTTAATTGAAAAATCGAATTTTCAATTGAGATTTTATTTCCATCATTCACATTGGATATATCGATGGCTCGAGGATTCAGATGCATCCCTAAACGTGCCGCTTTCTGAACCGCTTCTTTTGCAGTCCAAACCCAAAGCGCATCCAGTTCACCCGATCGAAGGCGGGCTAACTCCTCGCCCTTTGCCATCATATCGTAAACGGTTGGTTTCGGAGGTCGAGATAGAGGTTCTGCGTCGATACCCACTGCCCATCCATGTTCTACAAGAGCCACACACGCAAGTTGCTCGCTGTGCGAAATCGAAAGATTCGGTAATGTTGGTTGAACCCATAAACCCTGTATGGCTTGGAGGTAAGGTGCTCGTTCCTCCGTTCTCGATACCATGAGCTTTGAACAGTCAATACCGCCCCATTCATTCAGTGCTTCTTCCAAAAGCCAACGTGCAGAAAGATGCTCATTTCGTCGCTTCTCGGTTTTGAATGTCTTGATTTCATCCCAATCAATGAACTGAAGCGAGGCTGGATCTTTTTCTCCGATTGTACACGTCGCAATAAGGCAACGTGGACCATGCTCAAGAGCGACCCATTGAATCGTTGCTTGCAAAGAATCACACTCAACGCTCGAGGGAGAATTTCTGATCATCGGGAACAGGAGCCATCGCCTTCAATCGAAGTCCCTTCAGGGCGAGAATCGGTGCATCATCTGAACCAACAACAAGAACATCATGCACTGTAACACCTGCTTCTTCTACCGCAACACGGATTGATCGCAACCGAAGTTGTTCATCACGTTCAGGTACACGTAGCATTGTGGACCATTCAATACCAACTGGTAAACTGCTGAATCCCTCAGATTCCATGGCAACCAGTCCAGCATTTTGGAAACCTGCCTCAATCAACATTGGAAGAGCTTCCAAGAGTACATCCTCCCCTTCACGCTCATGGGCGAATTGATCCGTTGCAGGCAATTGATGGCGCATGAGAGCAATTCCATCAACACCGGGCGTAGATGCATCCCCAGAGCCACGTAGAACGCCTCCATGAGATTGGAAACGCGGACCATGGAAATAGCGCAGATAGATGAACGAGGGATGGTGTTCAAGACGGCCTGCTGGAGGT
>JASLVI010000045.1 GCA_030741455.1 Candidatus Poseidoniaceae archaeon
AGAGGCGGGAGATCATCAACAAGAATCGGTGGCGCATGCGTTGGTTCTACGACGTCAGGAGTGTTGTCAATGGCTTGTGATTGTGATGCCAAAGGCAGCAAAAGCATCAGCAAAACCAGGAACATTGCCTGCCTTGAATTGGAAAATGTAGACGCTCCGCTCATAATCGCCATCCCTCACCACAAATCGATATATTTTGATGGTATCGCTTCACCGTTCGTTCAATCCCCAATATTAGGCCTGTTTTGGCCACGAGAGGTGCTTTGGTTCTTTTGAACATTGTAATTGGGGACCAGTCCTACGTTCAACCATTCCGAGAGGGGCGAGACAAACGGGACAATCACCCGCTTCTGCAATGTGCTCCATCCATGCAATGCGTGTTTCTGCTTCGTCGCCAGCATCGCGCAACTTTCGCAGCGGCTCTCTGAGTTTCTTTGGAACTTCAAGGCCCAATTCTGTCCATGGATCTTCCATCGTAGAAATATCTGCCATTGAGGATTTCATTTGTTCAAAACCTGCTCGAGAGGTTCCAAACCCTCTCGGCCCACCATCGATGACACCCATTGGATAAGGACCTCCCTTTGCAACCAATGGAAGCAAGGCATAAGCAAGAACGAATCCGCCAATATGAGCCATATGGGCTACGGTCGAATAGCCACCTAAACCAACGGCGTTGAATGCTCGAATCAATTCAAATCCAAAATAAAACAGAGCGATAACGGTTACAGGCCATGGTCGAATGAGGATGAGTGGAAACGGTATCTCATCTTTTGGCCAACCTGCCAGATAGGCTCCTAGAAGCCCATATGCTGCTCCTGAAGCACCCCATGAAGGCGTTCCTGAGCCGGAATTGAACAACACCCAGGCGATGGAACCGCCGAGTAATCCTGCAACGTAAATCATTGTGAATCGTTTCGTTCCAAGACGTTGCTCCAGAGGTATTCCGACCAAAGCAATGACCAATACATTCCCAAGAACGTGCGTTACATCATTCATGCTATGGAGGAAACCCGCAGTGAAGAGCGTTGGAAGGTGAACGAATGAATCCAGGCGATTTGGAATCAACCAAAAATCAAACCAGACGAATCTCAATTCCACGCCGTATGAGTCCAAAACAACAAATGCATATTGAACGATATAACCGAGAAGTAACCCTACCGATATACCCAATGCAATGGGTGTTTTGTTACGGAACGAATAGACGATTGGTGATGCGATTGCAAGCATCCAAAGAATAAGAATCAGCCATTCTGAGGCACCGAATGTTGTAAGGTACAACTGCCCCATACACAGCCCAGTCTTTGGCCGACTATGGGTCTTGTCCTGACGTAGCATTCATTCATGTGAGATGTTTGGCAGGGATATGAGCGAATCAATTCTTACGCTCGATGACGTCACAGTGCGTCGTGGTTCTTCGATTGTTTTGAAGAACCTCCATCTCGATGTAGAACAGGGGCAATTGGTCTTGTTGAATGGAGAAAATGGCGCAGGTAAATCAACGATCATCGAAGTTGCCGCAGGATTACTCCCCTTAGAAACGGGTGAAGTTCAGCATCATAATGAATTGGTTTTGGATGCCTCTGGACGCTCAAAACGACCACAATCTGCATTTGGTTTGGCCTTGCAATCCGATGGTTGTGTTGGAAGCCAACGTGTCGAGGAGCACCTTCTCAATGCGCTCGATCTCGCAGGTGGACGAATCGATGTTGCGCCATGGCTGGAACGCTATAACCTCCTCCATCGCCGACATGATTTAATTGCATATTTGTCGGGAGGTCAACGAAGAAAGGTTGCGATGCTGGCGGGCATATTACCGGGATTTGTAGGAAAGCAACCAAAACTCCTGCTTCTAGATGAACCAGCCTCAGGACTTGATGAATCATCAAGAATGAAACTCGTCGAAGACCTTCATGCACTACGATCAAGAGGTCATGCTCTCCTCTTAGCAAGCCATCATTCGGATTTCAAAGCATGTGCTACACACGTATTTTCAGGAAATGAATTGATTTCAAACGAAGTAGAGGATTCAGACTCACTTCCGCATCATGACATTGAAACCGATGTCGGTTCCAAGAATGTTGTCGTTCGAACAAGCATTGCATTGAATCAGCGAACACTTGCAACCGTTGCAACAAATGGAATTGCAGGTTTCCTAACATTGGGAATATTACTAGCACTCGTCGATCCAAATGCTGCAGATTCCAACCTCATTCAAGCATCTGGATTGTTCTTGAGCGCTGCATTTGCAGCAGGCCTTGTTGGCGATAGTATGGTTTCCATGCTCCATGAACATCGAGCACTTGATTGGTGGAAAGCACACCGACAAGGGATTCCTCATTCCTATGCGCATGGATTTGTTCTAGGAACTGGTTTGACGGCGCTCGCACAACTTGGATTCGATGTGGAACTCTCCTGGCAGTTAGTTCTAATCGGGGGTTTGGTAACAACCGTAACGATGGCAATTGTTCGAGGGATGGATTTAGCAACCTCTCGTTTGGCTCGGCCTAAAGCAGCTTACACGCGGATATTAACACCGATTCTCATTCTTCCGTTTGCGCTTATTGTCCAATGGATTACGGATTCAAACCTGCTATGAATGCAATGCTTCAAAGCAAGAGATAGGATGGAAGGACCATGACCAAACGAGTTGCAGAATCAATACTTCTGCTCGGATTTATGGGAATTGGTCTTACGCTTGCGCTCGCATTTCTCAAAGCACCGAGCGTATCCATCAACGCATTCGAGTCACCCGATGCTCAACGCATCTTCTATTGGCATGTTCCTGCTGCTTGGGCTGCGTTTATTGCATTCGGAGTCTTATTCCTTGGTTCAGCATTGTGGTTCTTTCGACGATCCGAACTCGGATGGAGAATGCATGTTGCAGGTGCAGAAGCTGGGCTTGCAACAGGGCTGATGACGGTTTGGAGTGGGATGGTATGGGGTTCTGCAGAGTGGGGCGTTCCTTGGGATTGGACCGATGTCCGCTTGAACACCTTCGGTTTGCTAACCTTCCTTGCCCTATTTTTGGTTCTCGGACGACCTTCGCAACCAGATGGTGTTGAAACACGAGATACCTTTTCGACCTTCGGATTGTTTGGTTTTGTCCTTGTTCCAGTCACCTATGTGGCGACTCGGTTGTGGCAAATCCGTCATCCTGGACCAGTCGTTGGCGGCGGGGATAGCGGGAGTCTGAATGGAGAAATGGCACTTATTCTCCTCATTGGAGCGATATCGTTCACGACCTTCATCATCGGCCACATCCTCATGAGCATGCGAATTACGTCACTTGAACAGCGGTTGGAAAGCATTCAAGAACCAATGGATTAGGTGTTGATTATGGCGGAAGGTTTGACGTATCTTGCAGTCGCCTATCTCGGGATGCTTGTCGCAATCGGCATCTGGACATGGACCGTCTTTACTCGAAGCAATAATCTTGAACAACGAATTCACGCAGTTGAAGAATACTTTATTCGTGACAAAACCGAAGAGCAGTGAGGTCCATGAATCGAGAACTAGGAGGCGATTTTTGTCTCGTGTGCGGGAGTGGACCGCCCCTCTTCTCAGATCGAATGTGCGAGGCATGCACTCGGAAACGAACGCAACTGGCAAATGTACCTGAAAATACTAATTTCACGCAGTGCGCTCGTTGTGGACTTATCGATATCCAAGGCCGATGGGTCAATATTCCTGAAGACGAACTTTGGGACGAACTGATTCAACGGAATGTCGCATTTCATCAGAATGCTGAAGAAATTGGTCTTGGATTTGAACCTCAAATTGTTTCAGACCGGCACACCTTAATCCACATACAGATGGAAGGCGTCATCGATGATTTGCTCTACACTGAAGAGCATACCATGCGAGCTCGCCGTTCAAACGGTGTTTGCTTAACCTGCACCCGACGTGCAGGCAATTACTTCGAGGCGACCGTACAACTACGTTCAACTGGCCGTCGGCTCGAGGAAGAAGAGTTGAACAACTTACGCTCCAGTCTCGATGATGTTATCGAAAATCTCAGCGATGACCCGATGTTCTTCATTACAAACGAAGGGCCCGTTACGGGAGGTTATGATGTCGTGATGGGTTCGAAAGGTTTGGCACGTGCTTGGGGTCGGCATCTTACTGAAACTTGGGGTGGCCAGGTCATGGAAACCAATTCAACGGTTGGACGAAAAGATGGCATCGATGTGACTCGCCTCACATTGTTGTATCGAAAACCTGGCTACGACCTAGGTGATGTAGTCCGTTGGAGAGGCGAATTGTGGCGACCAAGTTCTTGGAGCAAAGATGGAGCAATCATGGAGCGAATTTCGCGACAAGAACGTACGGGAGCGACATGGCGAGATCTTGAGGGCGCAACGGTTCTTGCTCAAATGAAAGACCACTTGGTTGCTGATATCCTCAACCTTGACGATTCAGCAGCAGAATTCCTCGATCCAAGCAACTGGGAGATGGCATCGGTTCGGCTTCCGTGGGACTTCAATGGCGCTTCAAAACTACGTCTCGCAAAAATCGATGGTGAATTCATCGCCCTCCATGATATGGCCCTTGACCACTCGGAATCATAGGAGTTCATATGAAGGTCAAACCTTCCATAGAGGCCTATGGGCGATGAAGATTTGAACATCGGCGACCTGTGTCAACAATTGGACACGGAGGGAATGATTGGGTTCACAGAATCCTTTGTTTCCGACATCGAGGCCGGCTTTTCTGCTGTTAATGAAGAGCATTTGCCTTGGCTCGCTGGAATCAAGATGGGGAATTGGAAAGGCGTTCTATGCCTTGGAATGGGCGGGTCTGCTGCTGGAGGCGATTTCTTAGCACGCCTTGCTGATGCTGATGGATCCAAGCCAATCATCGTTCACCGAGGCTATCAACTTCCATCATGGTGGACGAAAGACTGGCTTATTTTGGCAACCTCGCATAGTGGAAATACGGAAGAAACTGTTGCAGCTACCGAGTCTGCGTTGAAGCAAGGCGCAACCGCCATTGTGATAGCAACCGGCGGTATTCTCGCAGGATTGTGCGAGTTGCATAACGACTGTCATTTGATATCATCCACTGGTGGACAACCTCCACGAACTGCGTTCGGCCATCTCTTTTCTCGCCAACTCGCCCTCATTGAACAGATTGGTATTCTTCCAACTCAGCAATTGGAAGCACGAGAAGCGATGATGGTTCGGTTGGAATATGCATGTCAATCCAATGATTTTCGTAAGCCTTCAGGCGCTCCTTTACTCGACCTTGCGATGGCCTTAATGGACCACCCAATCGCTTTGCTTGGACCAAATGAAATGCAGCCAGTATTGGTTCGATTCAAAAATCAATTGAATGAGAACTCTGGCCGATTTGCACGAATTGGAATCGTTCCTGAAATGAACCATAACGAGATTGTTGCATGGGGAGGTCTTTCAGATGATGCGGACCCTGAACGTTCCAATCAAGCAACCTTGTTTTTGACATGGGATGCAATGCATCAACGCGTTCGAAGTCGTATCGATTGGATGATTGAACATACACCGACCGATTTTGCTTGGAAGATTCACGGAGAGGGCACCTCGTTGCTTGAAGCGCTCCTTCACCATTGCATTGTGATGGATTGGCTCACCATCGCCCTCGCCTTTGTTCATGGGAAGGATCCATCAGCGATTCGCCCAATTCAAGCATTAAAGGCGTATCTTGCAGATGATGCTTCAGTATAAGTTGCCCAAGATATTTCTCGGATCGGGATAAATTTCGAGTGCTTCTTCTCTTTTTTCAGGAGAGACAACCCCTTGCAAATCAGGAACAAGTGGTTCGACAAAGGATAATTGAAGATGAACATGTGGAGGCCACCCCCCATTTTCATGCTCTCCACCAATGGTTGCAATTTGGTCACCTCTATTGATTCGAGCACCAACTTTGAGATTGACCAATGATTCACGCGACAAGTGGCCATGGAGAAGCCAAATGTTCCGATGATGCCCATTGATTTGGAGTTGATGTTCAGTAACAATCGTCGGACCATAAGAGCCATCTTCATCATTATCGGCGAAACTGTGAATCGATCCATCTTCAAATGCGAAAATCGGTGTCGTCGCAGGGCCTCCTATGTCAAGCCCGACATGGATGGTTCGCTCTCCTCCAAACAGAGCCTGTGTGTACATTCCTTTCCTATCCTCATCGTAACGGCCGATGGTATACTCAAAATGCTGGTTCCAATCACGCTGTGGCTTCTGAAGATTCAGCACCCAATACTCGTGTGGAAGATGAATAATCGGGTGAAACTGATTCTCCCCCGTTCCAGCTAAATCTGGGCAACCCCACATGGTCCGAAGACGGGATTCTCCTCTAAGAGTTCATGCATGAACTTGATGGAGTGCAAGAAGGAGCAACGTTCCATGTGGGAAGTGATGTTGGCGATTTGTCTCCCCACGATTGCACCAGGCCTTGCATTACTTCGTATACTTGATGCATCTGCCGACAGATTCCGAAAAGCCCTGCTATGTTTCCCAATTGGACTCTTGGCTTTGTATGGAATTTCTGGATTCTTGTTTATTGCAAATCTCTGGTCGGTTACGAACCTTACCATGGTGCTGATCCTTGCAAATGCAATCTCCATCGCATTTCTCTTTCGCAAAGTTCACGTTGAGAAATCGAAATACACGCAATGGCAGAAAATGGAGGCTGCTGTTCATGGAATCATTTTGAGTGAAACGGAGCCTGAAATCGAACAAGAAGTTGCTGCACAACAATGGTTCCAAGCCAATCGCAATCCAATTCTGCAAGTCGCTGCAGGGTGCTTTTGCCTCCTTACATTGATTCCATTGCTCATGTTCGATCGCCCCTTTGGCGTCGATTGGATTGGTTTCAGTACACTCGCAACGAGTGTTGGACAAACTGGAACGTTTGAAGTTCCATCTCCAAATTCTGGCGTTTGGACGTATCCGCCTGCATTTCCAACAACACTCGCATGGATTTCCGAACTTACTGGTTCGTCCATTGAGGAGGGCATTCTCGTTCTTGGCCACCTCTCTTTGTTCGCAATCTTGCTTGGCATATGGGGGAGCATGGATCGACTCGGTGCAGGAGCATCAAGCGTTCTTGCAATGGGTGCATCCTTTGCATTATTTGCCAAAGTGTTTGATTCAGGCTATCCCACCGTTGCGAGTCAATTAGGTCTTATCGCTGGCCTGATGATTGTACTGCGTCCGCTCCATCAGTCATTGTGGTATCACATCACTGCCTTTATTTTCCTCTCGTTCTGCACCGTGCTAATTCATCCTACAGGTGCAATTTATCTTGCTGCACTTCTGCTTGCAAGTCTTCTGATGCGTCAACGACTATCAGAGGATGAAAAGACGCACAGAAAGCCGATCTTCTTGACTTCAATCCTCATCATAAGTACAATGTTTGTCATCGCACTTCTCTTCTTTGCACCGAGAATGTTGAGTGAGCCTGTATTCGCTGAATATGGTTGGCAGGGGGGTAAACCGATGATCATGTACAATGGTCCGCTGATGCTTCTTGCTGGAATATGCATCTATCTTGGACGAGAAAGCCTTGAAATCCGCTTGCTAACAGTGTGGTCCTTTTCGCTATGGATGTTTTCATTTATTCACCTGATCGAAGGCCTCGCAAACATCCAAGTGCTCACCCTCCTGTCTTACACACTCTATTCCATGGCATTGCATGCCTACCATATTCCTCTTGCTGTCATAGTAGGTTTGCTTGCAAGTCGATCGACCTCATTTACGAACGTCGAGGAGGAGACGTCTTGGTTTGGTTTGGAGATGGACCCCTTCATCCGGCCGTTCTTCAGTACAATTTTACTCGCCATCCTCTTCATCGGTTCATTGTTCGCTGTTGGATTGATGGTTAATTTATCAGAACATGATGAGCTTCATGCCACTGCATCAGGTGACATTCAACTTCGAGAATATCTTTCAAATCATCCACCTGATCAATATGTATACACTGAAAACGTCCACTGGGGCCATGGTTTTGCATTCAACCCATCATTGCAAACGAGCAGTGTGCCAACACTTGGTTTGTTGACACTTGATGAGAGCATACAAGCCCAAGCAACGACTGCTGTAAGGATGAATGAAATCCAGACATTGCGGCAACTTGGAATTGGTTATGCCCTATCAAGCCCTATTGGAACAGTTGCAATGACACTTGGACCTTCACCCTACTGGAGTATAGAGCAATCCTTTGAAGGAGCAAGATATTGGAAATTATGGGACGAACCATCTCCTTCACGCGTATTGAACTTCCATGCTTTCGATACAACTGTTTGTGAAGAATCTGAAGGATGCAATCTTGAAGAAGACCCTTGGCGCAATCATCGATTCAATGATCCGTTGAATCGAGGCCCTGAGCGTATAAACATCGTCGGGGAAGGCATGTACTCATGGATCAATGTTGTGAACAATCCAAACATAGCAGGTTTACATCAAGTATGTATTGTCTACGAACAAATTGGTTCATTTGAATCCTATCAGATCGATTTGAATGAACGAACGATGACCATCGAGAAGAATGCCGGTTGGAATCATCAATGCATGAATATCAACCTCAATAATACGCTGGATGTGACAATCGCGCTGGACCAAGATGGAACAACATGGATCAATCCACTCGGATTTTCAGGCCGAAGTGCTGAAATTTTTGATTCCACTGGCTTGAGATTGCATCATATTGAATTGAAACGCGTCAATGTTGCGAAGGCATGAAAAACAACGACAAGAAAGGCGTTCATGTGAAACGCCTGATGATTCTTCTGCCCGTGCTGAATGAAGCAGAGGGTTTGGATGTCATTTTGAAGGCGATTCCATACAACATGCTTGAGAAGATGGGTTGGGATTCAGACGTCCTCATCGTTGATGGAAAGAGTACGGATGAGTCGCAGCAGATCGGGATTGATGCTGGTTGCAACGTCATCGTTCAACCGAGTCGTGGGAAGGGGGAAGCGGTTCGAGTGGGTTTTGATTACGCCATTCGCCATGCATACGATGCTGTCGTCATGTTCGATGCGGACCAAACCTACAGTCCAGATGACATGTTGCCTATGCTCAAACAACTTCTTCCTGGACATGTCGTTGTTGGAAATCGATTGAGTTCGTTGATGACCAATGATGCAATGTCACCGCTCAATTGGATTGGAAACCACATACTCACATGGTCAGCAGTGATTCTCCATGGACTTGAGATTCATGATGTCTGTAGTGGATACTGGCTCTTTGATCGTCAAGCACTTCTGCGGATGAATCTCAACAGTATGGATTTTGAAATCGAAGCCGAGATGTATGCTCAGTGCGCAATTTCAGGAATCCCTCTTTCAAACACTCCCGTTTCCTATGGGGCGCGAATTGGCGAGGCGAAACTCGGCTCACTTCGAGATGGGTCATCGATTCTACGAAAACTCATCGTTCGCAAATTGTTCCCTCTTCCTGTTGAGGAAGAACTCGGTGATGGCAAATTAGCGTTTGAATCCAATCACTAACGCATCAGGGACGAGCCCATAATTGTGGGAATCCGTTGAAGCCATTGGATCAGGGTTATCCCCCTCAACAAAATATCCGTTTGCTTCAATACGCTTCAAGCGTTTAATGCAAACTCGTGATGAATCTCGAGGGTCGTAAAAGATTAGCAAATCCTCAATGTTTAGCACTTGACCATCATAGGGTATTGCTTCGAGGATATCACCGTCTCTCAACGTAGGCCACATGCTGTCGCCGTTCACGACAATGGCCAATGTTTCCAATGAATCGCCTCAGCTTGCACGGACCCAAGAGACTTCTCGTCCCTTTGTAGCCCAGAACATGTTGTGAATGTCTTCAACAGCATCCATGAGTTCCTGAGCATGTTGTTCCGAAACTTCAACCTTGCAAGCGGAGCAAAGTTTTGCAGCCATCCAGAAGGTCGTGTGGAGATCTGGATTGGATTCAAGGTGTTGTGGCTTGAAGAAATCAGTCCAAAGAACAAGTAATTCGTCCTTGCACTTCTGTGCTTCCTCTTCTTTGATGGAAGCATAGCGGCTCATCGTATTGATGTATGAGGCAGAGGATTTGTCAGCATCTCCGCTGCTGAGTGCGACCATTTTCTTGGTCATCGATTGCACGGCTTCTGCTGCAACGCGTGCACTGGCAGGGTCGTAGACGCCACAGGGGCCGTCACAATGGGCAAAGGCTTGGATAATGGTAGTGTTCTCCATGAGGCTTCGTTGAATACCGAGCACTTGAAGATATGCTTTGATTCAAACCAAGAAAGCAAGGGACTAAATCAATCCGCCTTAAGTCGCAGACATGTCAAGAGTTGGGGTTGCAATCCTTGGCGCATCTGGCCTTGTTTCGCAACGGATGCAGCAACGCCTCTCAATGCATCCATGGTTTGAATTGGTTGCAATAGCAGGTCAATCAAGCAATACGATGCTTTCAGATATCGATTGGCGTCTCGATGAACCTCGACCACAATCGATTGAAGAAAGTGAACTTCGGATACTCGACATCCATTCCGATCGACTCGCCAATGCATTGCTGAAACAAAATGTCCAAATTGCATTTAGCGCACTACCAAGCCAAGCAGCTCTCGACATTGAAAAGCGTCTCGTCAAAGCAGGAATCCACGTCTTTTCAAATGCAAGTGCATATCGTATGCATCCGAATGTACCTCTCATCGTCGCTGATGTCAACCCTGATGCTTTGATACGGCCATTAGAAGGAACAACCCTCCATGCATGTGCAACAAATTGCACGTTGATTCCTGTGCTTCATCCTCTGTTCTTACTTACACAACATCACACAATTAGGAAGGTGATTGTTCGAAGTGAACAAGCGCTTTCAGGAGCGGGTTGGAAACTTCTGTACAATGATGAATCGCAATCAAAAGCAATCGGAAACGAGATTGACGGTGAAGCCGAAA
>JASLVI010000046.1 GCA_030741455.1 Candidatus Poseidoniaceae archaeon
TGAAGTGGTCGTATCTGACAGGAACATCCACTCCTCAATTATCTACCAAGGTGTTGTTGGCGAACTAGGAATCGATACCGTATGCCAAGTCAATTCAGCTTCAATGATTCCAGATCTCGTTTTTTGGATCGATTGCGATCCTGACCGAGCCATCGATCGAATCAAGCATGCAACATTACGAATGAGTTCGGATAAACAAGAATATTTTGAGACACCCGAGATTCAGAAGACAATTCGAAAGGGTTTCCATGACTTGTTTACCGGAGCAGTTGAAGTCGCACCACCATTTGACAAATGCTGTGTTGTTGGACCAATTCTCAACGAGGGTGGATTGGATGAATTGCGGCAAAAACTTCGAAAGGAATTACGTTCTTTTTTCAATCGGAGACCAGCACCCCTCAACGTTGACGATGACAAAGTAGACAGATACTTACTCGACAAATTATCCCATGACGTGCAACAACAAACAAGACTACCTGGCGCTCCAATGGAACGCACCTCAGTCCACATAGGATGGCTGAGTGGACGTTCTCCAGCCCAATGGATGCAAACTGCAGAAGACGAATGGGATTCGAACGAAGCGCGTCAATCCGATGTCCCAAGCAATCCACTCGCTCGATCAAGTTGGTCAATTTTAGGTACGCTCTCACTCATGGCTGGTTCGTGTGAAATTCCACGCTTGCACAAATCATTAGGTCCCCACAGAATGGTGACACAGCGCCATACACAACGCCTTGTGAAATGGCTTGAAGAAGCGAATTGGATTCATCGACAACAAAACCATATCCCTTTTGCTGAAGGCCAAGTGTTCAAACTTCGGGACGCATGGATTGGATTCGCTCGCCTAACCTTGGCCATGTGGCCGTTTCGCGTAGCTCTTTCAACATGGAGGAAGAACAACCCTGAAGCACCTTGGGAGAAAGCGCTGGAAGATATTCTCAAACACAATAATGCTCAACTCAAGAAAGCAGTGGAGAACACAATCGAGCGTCTACGAATCTTGACAAGCGGCCATGAAAACTGTCCAGTACCTGAAAATGCTGAACAGTTGCTGGTGTGGTGGTCGATGCCACCGCCCGATCACTCATCTTCCTGAACTGGTCGTTGGAATCGCACGTTTCCTGGCAACTGCACCTGATTTGGCCCACTAAACTTAGTTGGACGAGCACTGTAAGCGGCTGCAAAAAAGAGACCCAGTCCAAACCCGAAAGGAAGACCCGTAACCAATCTGAGGAATGCCGTTGATTCTCGGTCGGTCAAAAGTTGTGTAAATCCATCCAAAGCCATCGGAACCACACAGACCAGACCGATTAAAACGAAGAGCATCGTTCGACGGTTCGATTGATAAATTGGTTTCAATTTCTCATCCGGTAGAATCGATAAGAACGTATCACGAACCGTCCATCGATTGACTCCGAAGCGAGAATAGATGAATCCTCCTAATGCTAAGCCAGCAAAGATACCGAGATCTCGAACACAGACCGGCATTTGGTTTCCATTGACAGACCATGAGCGTTCGTGCTTGTTATGACAATTCAAATCTCCAAAAGCGTAAATCGCTGCACTGTAGAAATTTAATTCAGTCCATGTGAAGTTTTGGTCGTTTTCCTTATGAAAGTCCAGCATATTCGCTCGACCTGACAGCTCAACAATCGTTCCCGATTCAGCAAGCGCTGGAGCGAGAAAGAATGACACGAGAAAGAAGAAACTAATCCCACCGACCCAGAGTCCTACTTTTTGGTCTCTTGACCGTGATGCAAGACCGTTTCGTTCCATAGAAGGTCCTTCGAATTGAATCATTTAACTCTTGGTTCATCGACGGTTTCTTTTCGTCTTGTTGCATAGACACTTCATGGCGGAGACATCAACCGAGCCGGTTGGTTTGTGGCTTGGTATCCAAGCAGGCGCTTTTCTAGGATTGTACTTCGGATTTAGTCTTGCGCTCGTTTCAGCTTTAACAAGTCCGGAAGAATTGTTGCGAATCGTCTACCTGATCACCTTTTTCCCAATGGTTGGGGGCATCCTTCTCGGCCCATTTCTTGCCAGAAGGGAACGTCCTGCTGCCTCAGCAATTCCTCCAATACAACGTACGATGGAATCTTTGGATGGTATGGACGAAGGACAAGGCAAGTGGAGGATACTGAGTCATGTCCGAAGCGATGGAAGGACCGTCCGTATCGACCTTCATGATTCGAGTCGTGTCGAGCAGATTCTTGACATTACAACGCCGCTTGCTGATGAATTTCCGGTCCGATACATGGTCGGGCGGGGCGTAGGTGGAAGCCGCCAACCGGAATTACGTGCAAAAGTGCTCTCAATTCTCGATCAACAATTTCCCAAAACCAGACAATCAAGATACACATCAGCCATTGAAATTTCGCCTGAATTGCCCGAACGTTTACGCAACCAACGAAAAAAAATCAACATGCTTCTTGCGATTTTTTTACCCATTGCAACCTTCCTCGGATGGCTGGAAATGAAGTAAACCAAACGTCGATTCACTTATTTCGATGGACGTTGAGACTCAACCATGCGGGAGGTTACGTTTTTTTGGCGGGCTGACCGGCTGGGCGCCATTGGCATTGATTCCGTTTTGGAAATTGCAAAGCGGATTGAATTCTTGTCCTACATCAAGAGAGTTCCCAAGGATATTCGATGTTTATTCAAAATTCATCTCCAAGAAGGTAAGACGATTGACGATCTCAATACCATCGACTCCCTTGATGTATTGGAGGTTGTTCAAGAATCAGAGAACCCAGATGAAGGATCCTTGGTCATTTGTCGAGTAATTCACCCCTTACCTTCGCTCAATGCACGGACGAATGGAACCTATGGCGTAGCTGGTTCAAAACTCAATGAAGAAGGTGCAACATACATTCTACAAGGATCTTCCATCAAGTTGCGTTTGCTTTCTGGTGTTCTTCGTCTCATGGCAAAACCTGATCGAACGAGTGCTCGAACACTCAAATTGACACCTCAAAACCACCAATCCGTGTTGACAGAGAAACAACTCAAATTGGCCAAATTTGCTTATGATCGTGGGTATTATGATCTCCCAAAACGGATTAAAATTACAGAACTTGCAGAGCAACTCGGACTTGCTCGAGCAACCATTTCAGAACATTTGACAAAAATTGAAGGTATTCTCATGGACGATATGTTCTCATCGATGACGGACGTCCGATTGACTCCAGAACAAGCACGAATCATTGTTGAAACGATGGAAGCGGATATGGACCAAACCGAATCGTATCAAACCGAATCCTTTGCCGGCCTCATCAATCGAATAAAGGAAAATATTCTCGATGAAGAGATGCCCGGGAATAACGAAACTGAACTTGAACTCGATGCAAACGAATCACCTGAAAATATCCTCAAACGTATTCAAGACGATATTTCCTAATTCGCTCATGTTTTTATGAGTCAATGCGTTGTCGATACTATGGAGGAGATGAGGTCGCTTCTTGACCGGATATCTAAATCCGGAATCGAAGTCACTCAATCGGTACGCAAAGCAATGTGCAGCCTTCATCTTGAGCAATTTACGACCTATGATTTCAATGGCTTTTTTCATGACCGGCCCGTTGTGTTCATGGAAACAGAAAACGGTGGTGTGAAGACCATCTCAGCACCCCATATGATCGTCACCTTACTTCATCATCTCGAATTAAATCAGGGGCAGGAAGTCCTCGTTGTAGGCTCGAAAGGAGGATACATGGCTGCGCTTATTGCGAGCATCATCGGCGAAGATGGACGGGTTGTTCTTATCGACCCTTCACCAGAAATTGTACGTCATACTGCGAATGCACTTGCGGGTTGGCCAACCATTCAACTTCGCCAGGTTGAATCAATTGAGGTTGCACCGATTGAATTACCAGGTGAACTCAACCGAGTTCTGATTACTGGAAGTATTGAATCGATACCCAGCTGGATGGAAGAACGTATTGTAGAGGGCGGTTTTGTTCTTGCACCCATCGGAAACAATCACCATCAAGAATTGATGAAACTTGAGCGCCAACATGGCGAATTACATCCAACATCGCTTGGACCGGTCTCATTCGGCCCTGTCGACATTCTCGAAAGTGAACCTAAACCACTTTCAGCGATTGAAATTGCCGACCTCATTGAAACGCTGATTGAGACATGTCACGAGATGGAACTCTGTGAAGCAGAAGATCTCCAACAACTCGGCAACATCGCTGATGAACTACGACTTATGCAGGATGCTCAAGAAGGTGAACTGGAAGCGTTCATCACAACCCATATGCAGAATTTTGTTCAGTTATGGCCCATGATTCAATTGATGTTTGCACCAACACTTGCACGTCCAGGCGATATCGATCAAGATGATTGTAGTGAATTCGATTTCGATGAGTTCAAACCTTGAGGTGAATCGATGGCCGCAAGTATCCAATCCGCGATTGCGAAATTGAAACATAAGGATATTCGTCAACGACGGCGAGCGGTGAGGATGCTTTTTGATGCAGACGCACACGAGAGTGTTGAAGCATTCTCACCATTTCTTGAAGATCAAGACGTTTGGTTTCGAAACAAAGCCATCGAAGCCTATCGCCGTTGGGCCCCTGTGCACGCCCCACACCTACTCGAACAACTAGCTGAACGGGGCGGTGTTGATGGCCAACGATGTGTGGTTTCTGTTCTTGAAACAATTCAAGATACACAACTCTCTGCTCGACTTTCACGTCTGTGCCTAAAATGTGAAGATGTTGTTGTAGTTCGAAGAGCAGTACGCCAACTGATAACAACCGAAGAGGTTACGGAAAAGGAATTGAACCAATTCCAAAACTCAGGCGATTATGCAATTCGAACCTATGCTGCAACGAAGAACAGCGACGTAAATACGCTTCTGAAAATGTTGAAAGATGAGCATCCTGATGTCCGCAGGCAAGCAGCTACATCGCTGTTGGTGTTGGATTTGGACGCAGACCTCGAATTAAAGCTTCAGAATGCTCTTGAGCATGATGATGCGTTGTGGAAACTTGCAATTCCAATCGCACTTCAACAATCACGGGCTAACTTCGTTGATTTGATGACCTCAAAAAGCATGGCACAACAAAGATTCCTCATTCAAACGCTCAAGGAAATGGTTGGCGAAGCAGATGATCCTCGTCTACGAATGCTCATGGATGGAGATGGAATTTCCCTTGTCGCTCGATGGCTTGTTGGTCGAAACGATGAAAAAAGCGACCTATTAAGAAACGAATTACTGTTTGATGAACGGGTTGATAGCATCGATAAATCCAGATTATTGGAACGGTTGTTGCATCGTCAAAACGAGTCATCGATTCAAGATCTTGCAACGAAATTGATTGAGAATTCCACAGATGAACTCATCTTGAGTGCAGCACAGAACCTATACACTTCTTCGACCAACAGCGAAACATGACAGGTTCCGGTGTTGTGTTTCGTGTAGTGGCAACCTCTGCAGGCAATCAACGATTACGTGTTGAAATCGAAGTCAGCGCCCCATTTACATCGCCTTCGTTGAAACTCTCATTCCCTCGATGGGTTCCTGGTTCGTATTTTCTGCGTGAACCGATACAACACGTCTCACATTTGGAAGCCAATGATGAAGTTGGTAATCCACTCAAAGTGATACGTAAAGAGGTTGATTCAATCGTCATCAAGGATGTACGATCCGTTGAAAAGATTCGAATCAGTTATTTGCTTCTCTGCGTTGATAACACCGTCCGGTCAAATCATTTTGATGAGACGCATCTTCACCTTATGCCTCCATTTACATGGTTCCTACCCGTTTCTGGAATTAACATGAATCGCATGAACATGTCACATCAAGTCGAATTCATCTTGCCAGCCTCATGGAATGTTTCGACGCAGTTGAACCTTCAACAAGTGCAAGAACGTGACGGTGCCCAGCTGCATTCATTTGTCGCAGAACATCGTGATGCTCTCCTAGATGGCATTGCGGAGTGCAATGAAAATGAGATCCATGAGTTCACCGTAGATGGTCGCCAGCACTCACTGCATTACTGGGATGCGGGAGGGCATGCTCCCAATGAAGTTATGTTGCAACGTTTCATCAGCGACATGAAAAGTATCATTGCAGAGCATCATGCCCTTTTCGGACCCCTCGAAGAACCATACCATACAATCCTGCACCTCACCGATGGAGGACGCGGAGGACTTGAGCACACCAATTCTCAAACATCGATGGTACCTCGTACTGCCCTTCACCCAGGTCATGTTGAAGAGTATAGGGATCTCGTTAGCCTCTTCAGCCATGAATACGTGCACCAATGGAACGTGAAACGTCTACGACCGAAACGATTCATCGATTATGATTTGCAACGTGAAGTCAATACTGACCTCCTTTGGTGGTTTGAGGGTGCAACTTCGTGGATTGGCGACATTTTGTGCTTACGTTCAGGAGCATGGAGCCCAGAGGATTACTTCGCAGATATGAAACGTAAACTCAAGCGCCATCATACTCGCAGTGGTTCTTCATGTCAAGCACTATGTGAAGCGAGTCATGAGGCATGGATTCACCTCTATAGAAGCCATGCCCACTCTAGGGAAACACAAATATCGTATTACCTTGAAGGTGAATTAGCAATCTTTGCATTGGATGCTGAATTAAGGAAACGTTCCAAAGGTGCGACAGGTGTATGCGATCTAATGAAGGTCATGTATGAGAAACACAACATCTACGTCGAAGATGAATCGATGAGAGGGGTTCAATACAACGATATTCGAAAAGCATTGACGTCATTGCCTGGTGGGCGACGTCTTGGAATATTCCTCGATCAGATAACAAAAGAGGCCGGAAATCTTGACTTAGACAAGGCATTCTCAACCTTTTCATTGAATTACAAACCATCTGCTGACGTTGAACGAAAAGCAGGAACTGAAAGCGTTGTTTGGGAAAACTTTGCGCAGGGTTGGCTTGGCGTCCATGTTCGTTCTCAAGGAAACAAATTGAAGGTGACCAGCCATATGCAAAACTCCCCTGCTCGCGAGCATCTCCAGGTTGGAGACGAACTCATCGCTATCGACACATTACGTGTTGCCAATGCTGAACAATTGAAATCCTGCCTCAAGGGCAAGGTAGGCACTTCTGTCCGCGTAATGTATGCGAGAAATTCTGTCATCCGCAACTGCGTCATCGATGTTCTCCTTGAACCGAAGTATCCATCTGTCACCACAAGCGACGGGAATCGATTATGGAAATCTACGATTCGTTCTCGCCAGGTTGACTCGGCGTAAGCAGTGAAAGTCGTCTCAACGATACGTGAATGGGAGGTAGGTGATCGGAGATGCGATGCCTGGTCGTTTTTGGAGGATAGAGATTCGGAGAAAGGGCCATATTAACAACGTCTTGCTTCGAAATCGACGCCAATGATGATGCTGGCCAGAGTTCAAGTTCGACGGAGTCATCATTCAGATAATCGATGCATACAGCAGGTATACGGGCAAGTTCCAACCGTTTTGCAACTGCAAATCGGTGATGCCCATCGAGAATGGTTCCTGTTGCCTTATCGGCAATCAATGGCTTCGTGAACCCATCCCACCTGAGTGTCATTTCCAGAAGCTTTTCCATGTTCTTGACCTTGATTTCTTCATGCGCTTTCAACCACTCGACAGGAACCAACCGAACATCACTTTCCTCCCAAGACATGCAAGTTCTAATCGAATTCACAGGATAATGCTTTGTCTCGGATGTACACGCAAGGATGGATGTCGAGCATGCAACCCGAGCGCGGAATGGAGGAATTGCCTCTTCTCCCTCGCTTGCAGACAATGATTGAACGACTTCCAAAAAGCCTGATGAATATACTAGATTGGTTCAAAGTTAACGATGCAGATGTTTGGATTGTAGGTGGAGCAATTCGAAATGCGCTTTTGGGCACGGACATTCATGAATACGATCTTGCAACAACGTTGACACCTGAAGCAATGGAAGCATACCCCGATACGATTCCAACAGGACGACAATATGGAACCATAACATTTCGAAATGATGGCGATAGTTACGAAGTCACAACGTTGCGGACCGAAATGGGCTACAACGACGGCCGTCGACCCGATGAAGTCCACTGGGGAGATTCGCTTCTTGTCGACCTTTCAAGAAGAGATTTGACCATGAATGCGATCGCTGTAAACGTCTCAAAACTAACATACTATGACCCATTCAATGGTTACGATGATTTGAACAATCAACGAATACGTTCTGTTGGAGAGCCTGTCAAGCGATTGAGCGAGGATGCATTGCGTATTTTACGATGTTATCGATTTATGGATCAAGGCAAGGCAGGGATCTGGTGGCCAGAAAACCAACTTGCTGAAGCACTACGAACCACCAAACCAATGCTTTCACGAATCGCATCTGAACGTATTTGGTCCGAATTTAAGCGAATTCTTTTGGGGAAACAAGCATCACAAATCGTTCAAAGAATGGCTGATGATGGCATTCTAAAGCAACTTTTTGATATTGATTGGGTCCAATACGATGCGCCCATCCAGATTCTTGACCATCTCGAAGGAAATGATGTAATCGATCGGCTCGTCGTATTGATGAGAAACTTCGGTTCAAAGGATTGTGAACGCCTCGCAACAAAACTTCGGCTAAGCGGTAAGGAGAAGAAAGAATTCCTCTTCCGTCATTCAAAATTGGGCCATATTCCAGAGAACATGGATTCGTCAATACGAATCTATGCCGCAGCGGTTGGAATGTGGAGTCATCAGCATTTGCACATCGAGAAACTGTTTGCTGCTCATGATTCTTGGGTCAGCGATTATTCGGAAGAGGATGTTCAAAGATGCATCGACCGATTGAATCAACTCAACGTTGATTTCAAAGTTCAACCATTAGCGAATGGCGAGTACATCATGCAGCAAACAAACATGTCCGAAGGACCAACATTAGGTGCACTCAAGGCATGGCTCTTCTATGAGCAAATCGCTCGTAACTTACAATCATTGGACGAGATTGACAGATTGCTTTGCACATTATCTTGGCAGACAGACGATGCATCGCGTTGGCCAAAACTTCAATTCCCTTAAGTGACTAGTCTCATCATACCCCAACGGTTGAGGACGTGTCTGAATGTCTGTCAAAGAAGTACTAAAAGCGAAAATGGAGCAACATATTCAAGAAATGGTTGCTACAAATCCAATGATTGGTCAATTGAACACACAATTCACGAGTTGGCTACTCGGTTCTGGCCTCACTGGAACTGAAATCATCAAAATGATCGATACAAACATGGACGCCACCATTCAACCAGTGGAATTGTCAACTGCACTTCAAGAGACTACTGGAACACAACCGCCTGGTTGGGTCATCAACGGACTCATGTCGGTTCTCGACATGGATAAAGATGGAAACGTGACCGTTGCAGATCTTCATACCTATTTCGAAGCCATCGGTTTGCCAAGCGGTATTGAGGAAATGCCTGAACCTGAAGAAGATGAATTTGAAGAACTCAATCAAGAGATTGAGGAAGAAGCAAGAAGGCAAGCTGAGGAGCTCATCCGTCAACAAGAAGCTGAACAACAACGCTTGCTTGAGGAACAACAAGCAAGAGAGGCGGCTGAACGTGAAGCTGAAGAACAAGCAAAGAGAGAAGAAGAGGCTGTAAAAGCAAAGCCACAACCAATCATTCTCGAAGAAGATGGGACCACTGTTGGTCATGCACGATTCATCGAGATTCTTGAAGGAATGAAACTTAGTAGCGAACGCCGACAATTTATTACACAATCTCCTACACAATCCTGTCAAATTCAAATTTCATCTGTCGAAAAGACACTTGTTGGTCAAGGTCCTTTGAAAAATGGGATGACCATTATTGGAACATTGTCCGAAGATAGCAACATTGAGGTTGAACTCCAGCTGCCCGCTGAAGCAAATGAGCAGGCTATGATGTTTCAATCAAATCATAGAATAGAAGCAGATGCCCAGATTTGTGATTGGAATGTTGGACGTAAGCGAGCAATCTTCAGTGCAACCGAGTTCCGTTATCTATAGAAGGCTACGTGCAACAACAATACGTTGGACTTCTTGCGTTCCTTCATAGATTTGGGTGATTTTCGCATCCCTGAAGAATCGCTCAACTGGGAATTCTTTGGTGTAACCATATCCACCATGAATCTGAATGGCACGTTCTGAAACCCACATTGCTGTATCACCAGCGTACAACTTCGCCATACTGGCTTCTTTTGTATGACGTGGTCCATCGTGTTCGTAGTGCTGTTGCTTAGCCCATGAAGCCTTGTAGACCAGGTGTCGAGACGCTTCGATTCGAGTAGCCATGTCCGCTAAGTATCCCATGATCATTTGATGATGAGCGATTGGTTTTCCAAAAGCTTCCCGCTCATGGGCATACTTGAGGGATGCTTCGTAAGCACCTTGGGCGATGCCAAGCGCTTGAGCAGCAATTCCAATTCTGGAGTTGTCAAGAGCGTTCATTGCAATCGGGAAACCATTTCCAGCACCCTTGATGACGTTTTCAACAGGAACCTTACAATTCTCTAATATGAGCGTACAGGTATCGGAAGATCGAATTCCGAGTTTGTCTTCTTTCTTGCCGACTGAGAATCCTTCAAATGATGCGTCAACAATGAATGCTGTCGTGCCTCCATGCTTCTTGACACCGTAATCTGGATGATCAACATCTTTGGCAAAAAGGACGATGATTTTTGCTTGGACACCATTCGTGACCCACATTTTCTCGCCGTTG
>JASLVI010000047.1:0-8839 GCA_030741455.1 Candidatus Poseidoniaceae archaeon
ATACCACCGGGTTGACCCCATTTAAGGTTCATGATTTTGCAGTTTAAGTTCAACGAATTCTCCATCGACCATCGGGCATCGTGTCATGATAATGTTTGACATAATTCGCATGTGTATTTCGGCTACAACAAACACCGTTGCTTCAAACAGGTGGCCCGATTGTGTAACAAAGTCATCATCTGCGAATGTTGCATGAAGGTGTGTGAATGCAGACCCATCTTCGTGACGTGCAAGGTTTCCTTGTAACGTAACGAGTTCAGCTGGTTGCTCAAGTACACGTCGATGGTATGTGAATGTCTCATCCATGTATCCAAACGTTGAATTCATGGTACGACCAATTCCGCTCGTGATCACAGCACCATCAATGCCAAGTTCATCTGCAAGTTTTCGAAGAGATATGTGAATTTCCTCGCCCGGTTCAAGAACAATGACCACATCATCGCCACTACGAGCCCATTCCATGATTGAAACATATCAAGGAATCACTTAGCAATACCTCTCCTCATTCCTCTTCGTTTGGATGAAGGATATCTACAATGATCTGGGCTGCGACATCAAGGTCTGTTCGACTGCCTCCGAGTGGAAGAGGACCAAAGGGGCCCCAGCCTTTGCGAAGGAGCATAATTCGATGCTTTGGTTGACGTTTTGGCAAATGAAGGCGTTGCCACGCGTATCGTTGTCCATCTGCAAAAAGATGCGTTGAAGTAACTGCATATCGTTTCGGAACAAGGAGGGAAATGATATGCAAGCCAAGCAGTATATCCCAAAGTATGACGTACAATATTGGCGTGTTGGAAAAAGATGCAAATCCCCACGGTAGAGCCATCATAGCCGCCATTGAACCCAGATTTGCCCATTGGCGAAACATCTCATGATTGCGTTCACTTTTCCAAGCAAATCCATTGTTTGGAAGGTGGCCAAATTCGGGTATATCTCGATGTTGTCGAGCAAGCCACCATGCATCCCAGGCCACAATTGCTCCTAAAATGAGAACCATTGCGATGGCAACGGATTCTGCATTTGGAAGCATAACAAAGCCTCAGAGCATCCGTTCATCGATTTCGCCCAATGATTTCGGGCCTCCGCCACGAATTCGAATGAAAAAGACAATGAGAACCAAAAGGAGAATTGCTCCGATAAAGATCATTGGCGTTGAATTATCTTCAGAATCCTTCAATGTGGTTCCTTCAAGTTCATCAGGTGTTCCATCCCCATCATCATCTTGATCTTCAAACAGCATGGTTGAAGAGCCCGGAGGACAATCAATACGGTCGGGCTGTCCATCTTCATCCGTATCTATCCAGGCGCAAGGGTCCTTTGGCCAAACGTCTTTTTCATCCAAGCGGCCATCGTTATCATCATCTGGATCGTAGATGTCCGGACCACATTGTAATCCGTTCGATGCATCAAACCATGTATCTGAACTACATGATGAAACCCAGTCCCCATCAGTATCGAGTAGTGTAATTTCAATATCGACCTCTACAAGTGATGAAAGCCCAAGATCGTCTGTTGCCGTAATTGAAACGACAAACAGGCCTGTTTCTAAGTTGGTGATATTGAACATTGTTGTTGTTGATTGCCCTTCTCTGACAAGTTGGTTTTGAGCGTCAAAGACCTGCCATACGAGGAGTATATTACTCAATTCTGCCGTATCGTCTTCGACTGAAATTGAGACTTCAACTGGGTTCGTTTCCATGTATCGTTGGCCAGAGTATGGGGATTGGATAGATAGATTGGGTGCTTGATTTGCAAGAAGTGAAATCTCAACAATACGAGAGGCATCTTCCCCTATTGGGAAGGTGTAGACAGTAAGGAGACTTAACGCTGATAGCACTTCTACCGTAGCTTCATCTGTTGATGTCGATGCATCGGAAGTGGTTTGTGTGTGTAAAAGTTCAACATCGATAAACGACCCTATGTATTGAATCGCTGGTGTCAGCAGTTCACTGCTAATTGTGAACGAAGCTTCCACAACTTCTCCACCAAGGACGGCATGAAGTGAATGTGTGCTCCGTTCATTAAGCAATCCGTTTGAATCGATCGATTCCGAGCCAATCCTTGTTGTATCGACAGCATCAACGATACTGCTTGAAATCGAAATATCACCATCGACTGTTGATGATGAAATTCGAAGGTCGAAAAATTCCACAGATATGGCTTCAACTGATTGAATGGAAGCATTACTCAACAATACAGGTGCGGGTTCCTCAAAGTCATGTGCATGAAGTTTGAGCCCTACAGAATAGTCAGAAATCTGTACTTCCTCCATAACAACAGGTTCAGAAATACCGTGGCGTATGGTCAATCCAACACCTGAATCCTCGCCATCTAAGGCAATATCGTACAGGCTTCCGGAGGTTTCATCCAAATCAATTCCTGGAGCGCCAAAGACGGTGAGATTACGTAGTGTGATGTCTTCACACATAAACGCAAACACGCCACCGCTCTGGCCAGCATGGATGTTCGAATCACTTAGGTGAAAGCCATCGTCTATGGATTGCATACGTACAACGTAATCTCCGTCAAAAGAAGACGATTCAATTCCACGGACCTGACCCGTCGTTCCTGTTAGATCGAGGCCGTCCTCAAGTCCAACGCCAAGGGTGAGGCTTTGCACATCAACTGAGGAGAGGCGAGCCCACATCCCATCACCGTTGCAATCGGATAGAGATACTCCCTGGAGTGTTATTGTTACATCTTGACTTTGGCTTTGAATGCACCTTGACCCTGCATCTCTAAAATCTGAATCGATAATTGTCAGTGATGCTTGCGCAGATGCTAAGATGTTAATGAGTGGGTCTGCTCCAGCAGAACGGGCAAAATGTGCTCCTTGAACACTCACTTCTCCAAGTCCAGACATGGTGAGAAGTGGAGATCCTTCGGTCAGAAGCGTACCGGATAGGTCGATACGTGAGCCTACGATTCCATCGAGGAGGAGGCCTCCCCAGCGAGCGCCGAAACCTGTTGAGGATATCGTCGCTGCACCTGCTTCAAAGATACCTTGAACATCGATGATTGCATTTGAAGAAATACGTAGTTCAACGCCATCATTCACAGTCATTTTTGTGAATGAGGCGATGGTCAAATCTCCTTCTAGACGATATGGGCTCCATGTTTCTTCAAGAATAAGCCAAGAAGTTACTGTGCCTGTTGGAATCGTCGAAGCCATAAATGTGTGAGAGGTTGATTGCTGCACATTCCATGCATAGAACTCAGTAAAGGAGCCTATTTGCATAGTAACTGTTTTTGTCCCCTCTTGAACGTCGCCTTGTGCATCCACCGTTCGAGCGGTTGTTTGTGCCGTAACCCGGCCAGAAGAATCAGTTTGGACCGTTTGGCCTCCAACAATAATTGTAGCACCTTGGACCCCAATTCCCTTGTCGAGTACTTCAATCTGAAGAGTCGATACCAACGAAAATGATGCTCCTGATCCGATAGAGATTGCTTCATTTGCTTGACCTCCAATCATTTCAACCTCGCATAGTGGCGCAAGTGAAATCGTTGACATAAACCGAATATCAGCAATATTCTGCATCTGAGAACATGACCATTGAACGGGCGATTGCACTTCCAGTCCTTCACCTTCGGATAAGAGCGTTGACTGGACACTCATCGTGAGAGAGGATGCATTCAGAACGCCGTTATCCCCGCTGAGTGTTCCAGAGGGGCCCAAATCAACAGAGGATGACGAATCGATGATGAGCGTTGTATCGATGAGTTTGAGGTGGGAGTTTGATCCAAAGTTCAAATCTCCATTCAATGTGTGTGGTAAACCATCTGGTCGCGCCCCCAAAACAATTGTTGTGGACGCAGGTAGATTCCAATCGCCCTCAGGAAGTGTGATGATTTGAACGGTTTGACCCTGCTGATTGCCAAACAGTTCTTTGCTCACTCCTTGCCCATTGTAAAGCACTTCAACAACTGTCCCTGAGGCCAGAAGAGGGAGGGAGGCAACACCGTTCACATCTGCTGTTGACGCAAAACCATAGGCATAGGATGTTGCTTGAATCGGTTGGTTGTTCATATCAACAAATGAAACATATGTTTCGTAGAGATACCCAGAATCCGTTGTAGAAACACTGCTTGTAGTTGGCCCCCCATACAAGAACGTCCCATCTCCAACTGCATCGCTTGAGCCTTGAGCTGTATTGAGTGGCGTGAAAGTTCGAACATGAGCGATTGAACCGTCCTCGATCAGCAAAGGCGTGTTGTGGAGGTTTGCTGTCCAGTCCCCAATATTTGCAACGGCTGATTCGCTGAGTACCAGGCCATATTCTTGGGCAGTCGTGGTCATGGTACCTAACTTGACTTGAGAATCAATAGAATGGAGGCCTCGCAGCTTTCCATTGATGAAAAATGCGTCATCTGCATTGAGTGTGGAGTCTTCAAGTTCGACGCCATATGCGAAACCATTGGTGGTCATCGATGTGGCATGGATTGTAGAATACCAAACATCTAGGCCAACTGATTGCGTATCAAGACTGCTGTAAGGCTTTGATACTTCGACATTGTCCCATTGATGTTGGCCTTCGAGAAGGATGGTAGCAGGGCCAATTCCATCATTGAGGGCGAGTGTTGTATCGCTCAATTCTGTGTTTACACTTGATATGGATAATGCAGTTTCATTCGCAAGTATATCTGACGATTCTAACACCAATAAACCCGTTCCAGAAGCACGAAGACCGAGTTGGTCGGCATAAACCTCTGAATGAGAAAACGTCGTTGTTCCTTCCCCATCGACATCGATTCCAATGTCGGCATTGTGGATAGAGAGATGGTCAAACGTGCAATCTACGGAGCAACGTATGTCGATAGCAGAACGCCCGTCATTCTCTTGCGTGAAATTCATGTCCGACAACGCAATACTTTCAACCGACCCCCAAAGAAGCCGATCACCAGAAACAAGAGCGTTTGAAACCGTCAAATCATCAGCATCCGTTCCGTCGATGAGGAGTGCAATATGCTGGCCATAGATGCTCGAAACGGTCGTTGAAGCGCCCGAATCAGAACCGAGACCTACACTGACATTTTCGAGGCCGAGTCCGGTAATATCAGCAGTTCCTGAAACGACATCGATTGCGACGCCCGTTTCAAAGAAGGATACATCATCAACCGTTAGAGTGTTGGTGGAAAGAATACCTGTTGCAGTATTCGTGATGATGGCGGTATCGATGGTTAAGGCACCATGATTGACGACGGATTGGATGTCGATGGTCGACATGGACACGTTCTCTGCATCCACTGTCCCTGATGTTCCAATGTCGAAACCGATGTAACTGTTCATAATGGAAATCGATTCATGGATTGACGCATCTCCATGTACCTGCAAAGCCGATTCTGCACCAGTAATACTGACGTTCGACAATATTGCACTACCGCCTGAAGAGACTGTAATCCCGCCCCAAAGGCCTGCTCCTGTTGAACCTGGACTGCTTGATGATGCCGATGTCGTAAATTGAGCATCATACGCTTCTAATGTACCATCAATCTGTAACCAATAGCTCTGCGCATCAACAATGGTGCCGGATTCGATTACGAGTGTTGTCGATGCATCGACCGTTACATTTCCATTAAGGACAACATTACCACTCCATGTTGTACTACTTGAGATGGTTGAATCCGCAGTAACAATGGATGAGATGGACATCCCCATCATTAGGAAGATTAGCATTAATGCTCGAGAGCGCATGCAATACGCTATCGCTCAAGCCATATCAATGCAAGGCTTCCAAGTTATATGGATTCAACAAACTTGTGAGGAGTGGGCCTGCCCAGATTTGAACTGGGGTCTGACGGCCCCCAGCCGCCAAGTATAGGCCAAGCTAACCCACAGGCCCGTGAATCTCCTCACTTGTGCTGAGCGCTGAACGGGACAATCTCTTCGATCAAATCGATGTGTCCAACGTACATGCGTCGACAACAGTATCGCTCAAGGCCAACTTCATCGAGTGCATCGCTGACGCTGGTTCCTTCGGCAAGTTTGTTGTTGAACTCATCCCACTTGTGAGCAATTACGGTACCACAACTAAAACAACGGATTGGAATAATCATTTCTTGTTCACCTCATCGATACGACTTCTGCTTCTTTCGGCGAGCACCGCGACCAAGTTGATGCTTTGGTTCCTTACGACGTGGGTCGTTAACCAATAGACTTCGATCGAATCGTAGATACTCGTCACGTAGTTCTTCATCAATGCCTTCAGCTCCCCCATTGTAGTGAACAAGTCCACGTGCAATAGCGGTTCGAATAGCGTCGGTTTGGCCCATGATACCGCCACCGGTTGTTGTCAAGTTGATATCAACCTTGGACAATCGGTTCATTGCGTCTGCAATAATAAGGGGCTCCATAGCCTTGCGTCGGGCAAGAGAAGGCTCAAGAATTTCAATTGGTTCGCTGTTCACACGAACTCGGCCCTTTCCAGCTTTGACAGATGCTCGTGCAATTGCTGTCTTGCGCTTTCCTGAACTTTCAACGGATTTCTTCTTACGTGCCATCATTGTTCACCCCCTGTCCATCGGTGCGCAGGCGCACCAAGGCTTGCACTGATGTCGCCCAAGCGGACGAAACTTTCTGGCAAGGATTTGCGAATGTTACTTGCATCACCAGCAACGTGACCTTCTGGAAGATCAGAAGCAAGGTGTGAGGGACAGCCAATCTCAACGCGTAAGTTGCGTAGAGCACGGCGACCACTGCTCTTTCGTTGATAAGGAAGCATACCTCGAACTGTACGCTTGAGAATCATGTCTGGCATACGTGGGAAGTAAGGCCCCTTGCGTGCGTGATTCAGTGCATACTTGTCGTGATAGTTCTGTAGAACAGAGCGTGAACTTCCGGAAACAATGGCTTTCTCTGCGTTGATGATGACAACCTTGTCATCTCGGTCAGCACGGGCTGACTTGAGAAGCATGTCTGCAACTGTTGATGCGAGACGTCCAAGGACAAGCCCATCAGCGTCAAAAACGTAGGTTGTTGCTTCATCCAAGAATAATCACCCCGTTTCCATTTGGATTTTCGTTCATCAATTCACCATAGGTGAGAACGCGTCCACCTGCGGCTTCAATCTTAGCTCGTGCACTGGAACTTACACTGTAGGCGGCGATGGTGCGGTTCCCTGTGACTTCACCGGATCCTAGCAACTTTCCAGGTACGAGAATTGTCGCACCCTCTGGAGCGTAACGTGTTACGCGGCTTAGGTTCGGTTGGGCCCAGTTCTTGCGACTCTTGGAGAGGCGCTGAGCAACATCTCGCCATAGTGCAGCGCCTGTGTCACGAGACTGGGCTTTCAGTTGGTCGATTAGACCGACCAAATCAGCATTTGTCTTTCGTGTTGGCTTGCTCATATGACTCCCTCGATGCTTTGAGGCAGTCTCGCGACCAACCAACCCGTTATGAAGGCACCGACGCGAATACAGCGTCTACTCGAAAAGAATCTCGCCTTTTGCATCGAGTAATTCAACCGTCAAACCAGCTGCTCGACCCTGAATGATAATTTCATCATGGAGTGTGTCTGAGAAATCATCAAGTGCGCCGAGAGCAGTAATACCTGCTACATCAGTCAATTGATCGATGAGATGATTCAATACACAAGAGACGCCATATGCTTGGCCGGCACGGAATGCGTGATCAACTCCACCAACTTCTGGGTCTTCAGCCTTCATCCTCAACATCACCTGTTGAGAGTAAGCCACAAGCGCACCATACAGTGCTTCGATGACTTGAGCTGCTTCTAGATCCCCGAGTAGCATTTGTGTCTGTGCAAGTGCTGAACGAACAGCATTGCCGTAGATTTTGTGTGCTTCAATCGTATTGCTTGTTTCCACTTGCATGGCTTGGTCGATGAGTAACTTCCAGTCTTCCATGACCATGCGAGAGCGCATCCTGCCCTTGAAGGTTGGCTCGTACCAACTTTCAGTATGCTACAAATTCAAAATTCAAATCTTGAAATCTGTGGATTCGCCTTCAACAATTCCGGCTTGACGAAGAGAGCCATCTGCAGCAACAAATTCTCCAGCCTTTGTTTGCTTATCGTAAAGGCCAGTTCCTTCGTATCGCTTGATCAAGGTATCTTCACCGAGTGCACTGGTAATCGATGTCGTGATAGCTCCGAGCGTTGAAATCGCTTGGTCACGCTGCATGACACCGATGTTGTGGTCGGAATATCGAGCTTCTTCAAAGATGGTGAGGAACGCATCTAGTTGTTCTGGTGGAACCATGTTGAAAGCAGCACGTACCGCTGCTTCGAATTCACGAGTTGTTTCGTAAACCTTCTTCATGAAACCATACTTTCTGAAGTGACGTACGAGGTTCTTGTAACAATCAAAGATGATCTTGATGTATTCGTTGCTCGCCTCAAGTTGCATCATCGTATCGGTCAAAATTCCACGTAGCGATTGTACTTGTCGTCGACTCATTACTCTTCGATAGTACAATGCTCCAGCGACCAGAAGTGCCATCAAAACAATGCTGAATGCCATCGCATTCTCTGGATTGAAGAAGGACTTCGATTCACCTTCTGTTGCCGCCTTGTAATCGACCTCGAACGAGATGTTGTTCGGTGATCCTTGGAAGTTTTGGCTTCCAGCATAGAAGGCGATTACGCGCCATTCGCCACTACATTCGTTACCATCGCACGAGCGTCCATCAAAACTCCATTCAAAGCCTGCAATTCCTTGCTCATTCGTTACGGATCTATTGGTCGCACCTTCCATCGTAATCCATGCGCCAGTTGTATCATTACGGTATTGGCGAATGAATTGTATTTCTTCATTCTCAATTGCAATGTCGAGACGGTCACGAAGCAAAGCGACTTCACCAATGATGGTTGTTCCTTCTGGG
>JASLVI010000047.1:8938-10586 GCA_030741455.1 Candidatus Poseidoniaceae archaeon
ATTTCTTCATTCTCAATTGCAATGTCGAGACGGTCACGAAGCAAAGCGACTTCACCAATGATGGTTGTTCCTTCTGGAACTCCTGCATCACCGCCATAATACCAATTGGTCTCAACTTGGAGCTCGACACGGGATCGCACGAGTACTTCAATTTCTACTTCCGAACCATTCAGTACGTTTTCGACGTCTTTATCACAACCGCCTGGAACGTTAATGTCTGGTTCAAACGCAACCTTCAGGGTGCGGAAACCTTCCTTCTTTCCACCTGTGAGTTCCACACCGCGGAGCGATGGGTTTTGTAGTGGATCGCCACTGAACCATTCAGCCGTACCATCAAGGTCATTGGTGCGAATGGTTGCAATCGGACGAACGTTTTCGAGAGGGTCCAGGTAAATGTTGAGACACTTACCACCAACAGGTTGGCCATTACTTTGAGCGAGGAGTGCATCAACGTGGAAAGACTCCTTCAGATAAAGTACTGGGTAAGAAATTCCATCGACATTGTACGTATCGACACTTGACTTGAACGGTCCTACTTCACTGATTGCAAGCGATGAATTCGAAAAGACATCGAACTCTGTCTGAACTGTTTTGTTATCGTAGCGGAACGCATCGTTGTTATCGTAAGACGAGTAAGAGACTGTGACCTTTGTCTTACCTGCCATAACGTCAGACAATGGACAGGCGATGGAGTAGTTACCATCGGCGTCCGTAATTGCTGCATTACAGTTCACTGGACCGCTTTGCCCGTTAACCATCTCATAACTGACACGGATGGTACGTCCTGAGAGTGTTTCTCCGAGCTCGTTAGTCAATTGGCCCGTAACGACCATTGGCTTAGGTACAACCAATCCGGTTACCGGATCGACTTCGCTAGTATACACAATCTGATCGTCAACAGAGAGAGATGTTCGTCCAATCAAAGAGAACCCATTCGCATTGTAGGTCATGACGGTGCGGTAGTGATTGTTTCCTGGTACATTTGCACACGGATCCCACTGCCCTTGTAGGCCAAGATAACTTGCATCCAATGGAGCACATCCTTCATTTGGCAAGGATTCTTCAAATCGGAGGAAGACGTTCACTGGTCCGAAACCGTCCGGCAAGAAAGATTCTGGATCTTGTTTGAGGTCGCCTGGCCTTAGAGGGCTAATGTCCGCCTTCAAACAACCAACGGATTCAAGGCGATCCAAGTTTCCATCTTGATTCACATCTCGATCTGCGAAGCCATCGTCATTTCCGTCATAGTAGCACAGATGCGCATTGTCCGGCTGTGGCTCGGGGAGAGAAATGATACCGGCAGATGGGGCAAGCGTAGCAATTACTTGGCGATGCTGAACATTATCGAAGTCTGTTCCTTCAAAGATAACATCAACCAGACCACCGTTCGGTGCATTTGCACCATCCAAATCACGTCCTCCTGAATCGTATTCAAGTGTCTTATTATCGTCTTTCACTTGTGCTGTGAAATCCCAATTGTCACCTGCTTGTCTGCGGTTTCCATCTGTTGAAACAACAGACACATAGGTTCGTGAGACAACCCACACATCTTGAACAGCGTTACTCGGTTTGAGCAAGGGGGTACCTTCGTAATCAAAGGTCAGGGTGAACAAGCCCAAATCGTCCTCTGCCGTAATGTTGAACGGCA
>JASLVI010000048.1 GCA_030741455.1 Candidatus Poseidoniaceae archaeon
CCAAATCTCGACCGTTCGATGGGAGCATGCAGCCCCTCAACGGGTTGGTTGTCGCATGGGGCGGCCTGAGAAGTCCGCCCCCCGTGAAATGTCGCCTCGTTCTCACACCCTGTTTCCAATCGCATTGGAAGGTGGAAATCAGCGCTTGATTGCCAACGCTGCTGGGAAAGGTTCGATTCGCGTACAAATGGGTAAGCGAATTTGTTCCAAATGTGGGAAGAATTCTCCATTCATTCAATGCCACCATCGTCTCGTCGACGAATCTGGTATTCCCAAAGTGGGTGAAACGTGTGGAGGGCGAACCGACATGAAAGAGGCGACTGGAAAAGGTCGTCGCCGGGGTGAAATGCAAAGCGTTCCAATCGAGTCAATTCTTGAAGATGCACAATTGCGAATCGGGATGGGGCGCCTTCCAAATCAAGTGAAGTGTGTGAAAGAATTGAAGAGTCGAAATCAAACACCAGAGCCGATTGAAAAGGGACTGATTCGGGCGAAATACGATCTTCCCGTGTTCCGCGATGGAACCATTCGTTTCGACATGAGTGATGTTCCTGTTACGCACTTCAAACCAAAAGAAATCGATGTGGATTGGAAACGATTGCATGCACTTGGCTACACACATGATTGGGAAGGAAATCCGTTGAATAGCGATGAGCAAATGCTCGAATTGTTTCCACAGGATTTCATCGTCGCTGAAAACGCTGCTGATTATTTCGTACGAACCGCCCAGTTTGTTGATGAAGTTCTTGAGAAATTCTATGGGTTGGAACCCTATTACAATGCGACCAACAAAGACGATCTGGTCGGCCAACTCATCTGCGCTCTTGCGCCACACACCTCTGGAGGTGTGCTTTCACGAATCATTGGATGGGCCGATTGCTCGGGCGGTTATGCTCATCCGCTCTTCCATGCTGCAAAGCGACGAAATTGCGATGGTGATGAAGATGCAATTATGCTCCTCATGGATGGTTTGTTGAATTTTAGTCGTGAGATTTTGCCTGCGAATCGCGGAGGACAAATGGATGCTCCACTCGTCTTAACCACGCGGCTGAATCCAACAGAGATTGACAAAGAAGCATTGAACGTCGATGCAGCATGGTTTTACGAACGTCAATTCTACGAAGCGACACTTGATCAACCGCATCCAAAAGATATCGCAGAATCGATGGATTTTGTTGAACGCCGGCTCGGAACGGTTGCCGCTGTTCGCGGATACGGGTACACGCACGACTGTGATCGAATCGACGAGGGTCCTGAACTGTCTGCGTACAAAACGCTTGCAACCATGATCGACAAGATGAATGGTCAATTGAATCTCTGTCAACGCTTACGAGCCATCGATGCTCGAACTGTGGCATCCTCTGTTATTCGCTCTCACTTCCTCCCCGACCTTCGAGGAAATCTCAATGCCTATGGGCGCCAAAAAGTGCGTTGCTTGAAGTGTGGCCATTCCTATCGCCGGATGCCGCTCGCAGGTCAATGTATACAAGCGCAGAAAGCGGTTGGACGCGGCCTTTCAGCCCATGGTGTTGCGCGCAATGAGGGTGGACTTTGCAACGGCCGACTTGCACTGACCGTTTCAGAAGGAGCGGTTCGCAAATACATCGAAGTTACCAAACACGTCATGGAAGTGTACGGTGTCGATACGTATACGCGTCAAAACATGGAGTGGCTTGCTGGAAGTGTTGAATCCCTGTTCAACAACGACCGTGCTCGTCAAATGTCGTTAACGGATTTCCTTTGATCACAGCGTAATCGGTTCACGCCATGGTGAATCGTCCAATTCATCATGACTGTCAACTTCAGGCATACCGATGCGCGATTTACGGAATTCTCTTGGCTTGTCATCCTTGATTTCAGAATTCTCGACCTTCTTGGCAATGAACGTTCGAACTGCTGATTCACCAAAGGCAACTACGACCAAGAGCGTCGAAAGAAGGAAATGGCCAAGTGTTGCAATTGGCGCGAATGGAGCTATATCGAGGGTCTGTATAGCGATAATATTGTCTTCAATCGTCGTGTTAAGCGTGTATTCTCCTGGCGGCAGTTCTTTTTCGATGGTCACATATTCATTGGTTGAACCAGACCAACTGGCGACAACGTTGTTTGATGAATCGATTAACGCCCATGATACGTTGGCTTCTCGTGAAGGGTCATCGCGATGAACAAATTCCGTTGTTATGGAAATTGGCAAATCCGCATCGCTACCGAATACAGCCTGGAGTGATACTTCACGTTCCGATTGGAACTCAAAGCCCCGATCATTCAATTGCTTTGATGCCTCATTGGTTGCAACATTTGCCCAAATGATGTTGATGATGAGAAGAGCGATGACCCACAAGGAAATGTTGAGCAATCGCTTCCGTTCCATGCTTGCCAACTCCATTAATCGTTTATGAGATGATGTTCTACACCCAGACGACGCATTGCCTCTTGCATCCAAGCCAATTTTTCCAACTTGCGCACCGGATTTGTCGAACCGGACCACCTTCCAACCGCATCGGTTCGAAACCCAATGCATTCAACAGAGTCCAACGAACGTCCCATCATTTGAATGAAACAAAGAGCTCGATCGCCATCCGTGAATCCACCAGGATTGAGCATGCCAACATATGCAGTCAATGATTGATGTGTGAGTGTTAACGATGGAGGCTGTTCAAAGGAAGCCCACCTAGCAACAAGTTCCTTCCAAGTATCACGATTATCGCCATGTGCATGGAGGACGATGTGAATGCCAGATTGTGCAGCACGGTCAAGATGTTCTGCCCCATCACCATCGCTTACAACACAAAGAATTCTCGAACCATCATCGATGGCGCCAACGGCACCATCAGCAGCAACGAACAACGCATCTGGAAACTCTCTTGCCACGATCGAGTCACTTCCTGCTCCGACGACGATCAACCGTTTTGCTGAACATATCATCTCCTGCAAACCGAGAAGTGCTGAATGACGAGAATCAATCGACCATGCAGATTGGCCAAAGGGCTTTGCCTCTGAGAAGTGTTGAGCCATTTCTTGAGCTGATGCATCATCATCTTCCAATGACCATCCAAAGGCTAAACGCACCTCATCTTGCAACGAGAGTACATCCTCAGCAACTGGATTGAACACAAACCTCCCACTTCGACGTTGTTCAAGAAGGATATGTATTGTCAGGTTCATATGGTATCGGGTTTGTTCATTGGTTGTGCCGAAGCCAACCTCGCAACCAACCATTACCGATGAGATTACGCTAGCGCGTTATCCATTTTTGCCACAGGCAAGCGGTTGGATTCAAGAAATGGCTGCGAAACACAACATCAGTCTTGACGATTTGCTCGAAGGTTCGTTGATGGAACCTGCACGGAAACGCGCGCGTATTCGACTCGTTGATAGTGTTCAATCAAAGGATGGGGTGGAATTGAGTGGAGGCGATATCCACACCGAAGAAGGTCGATTGATTGAAGCATTCTCGTTTTACTACGCTCGCCTCGTCATTTGTGCATCGGAAGATGAGCGATTGCTCGCACGATGGGCACAGGCAGAAGCGGCACGGGCAGAGCATCTCCTGATTCGTGACAGTCAGAATCTCCGAACCATCGCCAATACCTACATCGCTGTTCTCGAACAAACAAATGGAGGTCACGCCTCCCAACGAGGAATGGTTGCTACCGATATCCAATCATTGCGACAGAGCCAGGATGGACTTGAATGGAAATTAGGCCTCTCTGATTTTATCGAAGTCTGTCCGCGAATTACAGGAAATCGATGGCGATTACCAAACTGTGACATCGATGCAGGCATGGTTCGCTTGCACAATGAACAGAAATACTCCTCGACCGCTAAGCTCGCTCGTCTTCTTCGAGAGCATATCAAATCCGATGTTGAGCATGAAGGTCTGGAGAAAATGCGAGAAGTGACAACCGATCTTGCGGTTCGTCTTGCTGAACCTGTGGGTATGGTACGAAATCTCCTCGCCCAGAAAACCAGTGATGCGATTGCATTGGTTGGAGCAGAAGAAGACGATTGGCCACCGTGCATGCGTAAAGCCGTCGCAGACCTATCTGCTGGCGTCAACGTCAATCACTTTGGCCGGCTCTTCCTTGCATCGATGGCCTCAACACTTGCCTTGCCGCAGGAATCTTGTGTTGACTTCTTTCGCGGAGCTCCAGACTTTGATGAAGGGACAACAACCTACCAAGTCGGTCACGTCTATCAGCATGGATACACACCCTCAGGTTGTGGAAAACTCAAAGTCAATCACAACTGTCCAGTTTTGCCTGGTGATGACCGACTGTGCGACCAACCATGGCTAGATCATCCGCTGAAATACATCCGGGCGACACAGCGCAGGAAACATCGTCAACAACAGGCTGAAGCACCGCAAGAACGTAAAGAAGAACCCTCCGAAGAAGCAAGAGTTTGAAGTGGAGGAGTGTCTACCACTATACAGGGAGCAGCATGGCACGGGTCCTTGTTTTGACGGTTGACCGAGACAATGATCTCGGGATTAAGACCTCGATTCGCGGCCCCGTAGTAGGCCGCAGGCAAGTCCTTACAGCGGCTTTGAAACTCGGAATTGCCGACCCTGAAGAGAGCGATACGAACGCAATCCTCGGTGCGCTTTCTCAGCACGATGCACTTCTTGAAAACGGTGCGGATGAAGATGAGGTTGAAGTCGCGATTCTGACCGGTGATGAGAAGGTTGGTGTTCGCTCCGACCGTGCTATCGCCGCACAACTCGAGGAAGTCGTATCAGCCTACCAACCTGATGAAGCCATTCTCATCACCGATGGTGCAGAAGATGAAGCTGTTCTGCCGATTATTCAATCCCAGGTACGAATCGATCACGTCGAGAAGATCATCGTCAAGCAATCAAAGGGCATTGAGGGGACGTACTACTACATCGTCAAGGCGCTAGAAGACCCGAAATGGCGTGCTCGATTTATGATTCCACTTGGCCTTGTTATGGCCATTTTTGGTCTTGGAATTATGCTTCCAAACGAAATCGGCGGCATTGTCATCGGTAGCCTTCCACTGCTTCTCGGTTTGTTCATCTTTGCAAAGGGCGCTGGAATCGAGACTACGGTCAACAGAGTTATTCAGGAAATGCGAGAAAACGCGGATGCGGCGATGTTTTCATCGCTCTTATGGACGGCAACCGTCTTCAGTGCAATCTTTGCTGGTGCTGAAGGCTGGCAAACCTTCGACGATCTCGTCGATACGGATACAACGAAATCCATCCTTTGGATGCAGGTTGCCAACTCTTCGCTTGCATGGATTGTTATCGCTTTCTTGACCTCAACAGCCGGCTTCATGTTGCTACGCCTCAAGCGTGGAAGCTTCACAGGTTCGTTGATCGTCTTGAGTATCTTCGGCATGGTCGTTTATTCCTTTGTCAACACATCGTTGCAAATCGCCATCGATATTCTGCAAGGAAACGCCTACGAATTCAATGTTCAGAACATCACCAATACGCTCTCCGTTCCACTCGGATGGATTGCCGTTCTTTGGGTTACGATGACCGTCATCAAGGGATTGCGACAAAAGCAGGCGCAATCCGAGCGCTACTGGGGCATTTGAGTCGAAGCGCTTCGCACGCAACTATCCTCAAACCTCAAATTGAGGAAGCATAACGCACAGTCATGAGTACCATCTCTCCACAGGATTTGGAACGATTGGCTGGATTGCAAGGATACGATTTAACGCTTGAAATCGATGTTCTCGCCCGAAAGTATGGGATGAGTCCTGAACAGATCATAAACGTCCTTCGTGCATTCAGTCAGCCACAACAGGCATCGCAGCAACCGTTCGAACCTGTTGCAAGCAAAACCCTTCCTCAGCTTCCAACACAACCTCGTCATATTGCAATGGAGGGATTACGTTTTGATTACAATCCTACCGCTGGTACAAAGGATAAACGTGCGCAAGTCAATCAAGCCATCATGTGTCCTGGCTGTGGCGTAGCGCTCGGAATACCGAGCCGTCGGCCTATCAAGATCAAATGTCCTCAGTGCCTCCATGAGGCATTGTATCATTGATTCATGTCCTTTCTCTGATGGAACAAGTATGTCGATTACTTGCTCGCGATCTGCAATAAAAAAGGCCCCCTCAAGCGCCTGAACGCTTGAGAGGGCGGATTAGCACAAACACAGTTTATGCACTTACAACAATCAACTTGTGAATATCGTATCTACAAACTTCATTCAGCAGCTGCTGCTTCTTCTGCAGCACCTGCTTCTGGAAGTAATTCATCGATCTTTACACCAATAAGTGCACCGATACCAACGAATGCAGCGTCACATATCCAATTGACGAGGGTGTCAACGATTCCATCACCCATGCTTGTAATGGATGCTCCCATTTCACTAGCACCAGTAATCGTCATTGCACCAGCAAGAGCCATGAGTCCGAAAGCACTGACCCACTCCGTCTCACAACGTGTGTGGATTTGCCACCAAACTGCACCTGCAGCAAGCATAGCCAATACACTCCAATATTCGTCAGCAATTTCAGTGATCCACATATCGGTTGCTTCCCAGCCAGTTTCAATATCGCCAGCTTCTGTCATCAATACAATTGCAAGACAGGCACCGATGATTTGAGAAACGAGACGCATTCCGTTGCGCATCCAATTTCCTTCAACATCAGCCAAATCGCCTGTTAGCATGTGGCACCATGTTACCATAGGCAAGATGTGTGCACCTGCAAAGGCCATCCAAGCTACTGCGATGACAAGAGCTATTCCGACTCCTGAGGTCATCATGGCCGCGCCTGTTGATAACAAGCCGCCCATAATAGCCCAGGAGAGCATAAATGACCCTCCAATTTCGTTCATGTTTTCTTTTATGTTTATTTCCATATTTTTTATCCCTCCCCTTTCCGGGTACCCCGCAATTTTTGTTATCATATTTAAACGAATTATAACTAAGATGGGAAAAAATGTTCATTTTCCAATAGAAATAATATAGCGGACATGGTTTTCATGCATTTTGCATATATGCGAGAATTGATTTAATTGGTTCTCTTGTTCGATGCATGGACCTTACTGATAAGCCACGATTTTGGCCGTATGAGCCGTCAAATTCTCCTCTTCCACTACCTCCACAACCACTCGTTGCTACGCAACAACGATTGCATTGGGTCAATGCTGAACAAATCGATGGAGATTCAATGTCTGCGGATGAAATCAAAACCGCCGTTGCTGGATGGAAGACGGTTTCTGGAATGAGTGTCGATGCAATCCTTCAGCAAGAAGGAGCGCCACTCATGCAAGATCGACGATTGATTCTTCTTCTCGGAGAACTCGCAAATCCATCTCGGCTTGCCGATATCAATGCAGGCCCATTACCAGTTATCAACGTCCGAATCGATGATTTCTGTCGAACATGGACCGATACGCTCGATCCAAGAATGATGAATCCAGGCGTTCATCATGTAACCGCAGCTCGAACACTTGGTTGGTGGGAAGCAGCTCATCTTGGCTTTGCAACGATGCCTCAGATTCGCCAACTTATGGAACATCTTGGGGATGGTTCGCGAGGGAAATGGAAACCTGCTAAACTCGCAGAAGGCCAGTTGCATATCTTGCATGATACGACCCTTGCCCCACCAACCGTCGATGATTTGGTATGGGATGGTGAAAGCGAGCGTGTTGAGATTGAACGCCCTCCGTTCGATGGACCTGCACTTCCTCTCGAGGACGTCTTCACACCTCTCCACACGCGTCAGGGATGTTACAATCATCGTGGACGACTGGCTCGATGTGTTCATCACCAGCATCGATCGTTTCACAACAACATCTACCGAAGAGGCTCTGCTCGACAATGGGACGATGTCATTTCAGTCCAGAAGCGATAAGAAAAGCCTCATGTGTCTCAACCGCTTCGCAATGACCAGAGGGATTTGATGATCATCGCACCAAGCGTCCTAACCGCCAACCTTGCAGCTCTTGGTTCAGCATGCGATGAAGCCGTGGAAGCAGGTCTTGATTGGCTTCATCTCGATGTCATGGACGGTAACTTTGTTCCGAACCTGACCTTCGGCCCTCCAGTCATCAAACAACTACGGCAGCACCTTGGTGATGGACCGATTTTCGATGCCCATCTGATGGTTGAGAATGCTGAATCGATGTATCAAGACTACATCGATGCTGGTTGTAATCACCTCACTGTTCACGTTGAAGCGGTCAAGCATCTTCACCGCCTCTTGCATGCCATTCGTGAGGGCGGAGCAACGGCGGGTGTGGTCCTCAATCCAGGTACACCCGTTGAGGCTGCACTCGAAGTCCTCCCTGATGTTGACCTCGTTCTCATCATGAGCGTCAATCCTGGCTTTGGCGGACAATCGTTCATTCCAACGGTTGAATCAAAGATTCGTACCTTACGAAAAGCCATTGACGAACAAGTGGCTGCTGGAGGACGAAACGTCCAACTACAAATCGATGGAGGCGTCAAATCACACAACATCGCTATGCTACGAGAATGGGGCGTTACCAATGCAGTTGTTGGTTCAGGACTGTTCAATGCAAAGGCAAGTGTTGCTGACAACTTGACAATGCTTCATCAAGCCCTCAATGACTGAGTGATTTGATGAAGATCCTCTTGGTGACGCTTCTTCACCCTCTCCCAACCAATGCAGCGAGAGGGACATTCGTTGCCGATCATGCACAATTGTTACGAGAAATGGGGCACGATGTACGTATCATCAACCCACTTCCAAGGCTTCTGAAGTATATGGAGCAAAGTCGTTCAACACTAACAGGTGTTTCCAAAGCACCGAGAAAATTTGAACATAATGAATTTGAAATCTTTTCGCCGCGCTACGTGGCCTATACCGATCACCCATATCCATGGCTCACCTCAAGAAGCATACGTAATCGCCAGCGTTCGATTGAGAAATGGCTCGGAGGCTGGCGGCCTGAACATATCATCGCCCACACGCTTTGGCCTGTTGGCGAACTTGCCCGCTCACTTGCAAAACGCTGGAAGGTTCCGTGGACAGGCGTTGTTCACGGTCATGATGTTGATGTTGGACTCACGCATTCAACCACTGGAAAACGCATCAAATCCATCATGGAATCAGCTGATTCGATGGTCTTCGTCAGCGATCGACTACGAACGACGACACAAGACCATGGCGTTCAAATCAAGAAAGCATACACCATTGCTTGTCATAGCGAGATGGATGAAGAATGGGCAAGGCCGATGAAGAAATGGAAGGGACGATGGCGGCGAGAAGCGATTGACATCCTCTTCCCTGCTGATCCACGTCGACCTGAAAAGAACCATTATCTTGCTCTTCAAACAGGTGAAATCCTTGAACAACGCGGATGGATTGTAGGCATGACAACGCTCAAACAACAGCCACGTAGCATCGTCTGGGATCGAATGATCGTCGCTGATGTAACACTGATTACCTCACATCGTGAATCTGGACCGTTGGTTGCCAGAGAATCCATTCTGTGTGGAACACCTGTCGTTTCGACCAACGTTGGTGATGTAGCAACCTATCTTCCAAGTGAATTCGTTCTTGATGATCCAACACCAGAAGCGTTAGCCGATGCTTGCGAAGCCGCATTGAAAGTAGATTGGGGTGCATCGCCAATCATTCTGCCTCTTCGGGTTTCAAGAGAGAAGGTATCTCAACAATGGTCTTCATTGCTTCAAGGCCTTGAGGAAGAAGAGTAAACAATCCAAGGCCTACCAATGCCCAATAGGATTGTTGTGAAAGTGCAACACAGGTCACAACGACAAGCAAAAGTGTTGCACTCCATTGGAAACCTCGTTGCATGAATGCTGAGAATCTTCGACTGAGAATGATCCCTCCCATCAGCATCACAAACGAAGAAGCGACCGAAGCATACGCAGCCATTTCAATCGCCAAACCTGCACTTGTTTCTGCACCTCGTCCAATCAAGAACAAACCGAAAACGGTCGAAGAAAGGACCACGCTGAAAATCAACAGGGTGAACAACCATGGTCGCTCTCCAGCTTGAAGGGCGGTATAGGAAGGAACGGAAAGCATGGTCATAGCCCAACCAATCAGCAAAATCATGAACACATCCGTGGCTGATGCACCCAACGTTCCATCAAAATATTCTGCTGGAAATCCGAGAGGTAAGAGGATCCAAACGATGGCTGCTCCTGAAACAAGACCAATTGGAACCAACCCAAAACAGATCCGTTCAACACGATCAAGATGCTGTGTAAAGCGCATTGGATTATTACGAGAGGCCCCTAAAACAGGAAGCAATGCTGACCTCATCGCTTGAGGAACAAGCAAGCCAGCCAACCATGCGAGTTGAGCAACGTGGAACAAAGCAACTTCATCGTACCCCAATTCGCTCGCAAGAATGAACTTCTCAATTCGGATAACATACGGCAAAACGCCGAGTGTTATCGCAAACGGAAGTGCTGCAAGAAGGATGCTTTTGTTGCTCACCCAGGCGTTTCCTAATGCC
>JASLVI010000049.1 GCA_030741455.1 Candidatus Poseidoniaceae archaeon
CAACGGTTCTCTCGATTGCAGCATTACCGTTTGAAAGCCAACCAACACGAAAGAAAATTGCAGAAGCGGAGATTCAACGTCTGGAACATCATTCAGATGTATGCGTTCAGTTGTCGCTTGAGCGCCTTGCACGTCAAGCCCGTGACCGTGGAAAAGAGTGGAGTATGGGTTCGGAATGGGTTGAAGACCTCATCGATGGGTTGGTTAGAACGCTTCTATCAATGGGTCTCATCAACTTGGATTTGATGGACCTTCGAGCGATTGTTCAGCATCAAGGGCGCTCTACGATGTTGGTCGGAACAGGTCATCACAATCAACTGAATGAGTTGTACGATGCGACGATCAAAGCACCGCTTGCACCGATGAACGTAGCAGGTGCGAAAGGATGTCTGTTGCAAATCGAAGGAGGTATGGGAATGACCATTGGTCAAGTCGATGAAATCGCCACAGCTCTTACATCTGCTGTCGATTCGGATGCACAAGTCATTCTTGGTGCTCGTGTCTCGCCTGATCTGGAAGGTGTCATCCGCATTGTCATGCTTCTCTCTGGAATCGATGAGGATTAATCCAACAGTTCGATTTCATCGTCCCAATTTGTGCTATCACCAAGTGCTTCAGGCGTTTGATTCCAATCAACTGGGTCGCCGATGCTCTCCGTAGCCTCTTGTTCAATGGTATTGATATCAATCTCTACCGATTCCGTTGTTTCAGTTACTTCTTCAGGTGGAGTGTCGTGAACCTCTAAATGTATGACTGATTGAACAATACCTCGGTCGTTGTTGATTCGATGAACCCTTCCTTCGAGCATACTTCGCTGGAGATACATGACGGTTACGACAACAAGTATGTGACCTGCAATGAGAACTGTTCGAACGTTGTCCATCACCGATGTGATCATCGCAACACTTCCAGCGTATGCATATCCAAAGGCGACACCCCAAAACAATGCATTGTCTCGCGTGAAGAAAGCCGAATTTGATCCTTCGCCTTTGCTGGTCAGAGCCCAGATAGCGAGAAAAACAGTGACAATCATAAGGAACAATTCTTCGATGAAAATCATCGTGTCGTTCGATGCAGAATCAATACTGCGGAAGATGCTCAGAACATGCCATGTGATGAACAACTGTGTTGCCCAGAACCACTTCCTTGCAACAGCATGCGTGGTTGAATGCCTGGATGCTTCCTTGCGTTGCCCCCATGTGAGGTAAATGCAGAGGCCATAAACAGCAAAGGAAAACAAATAGGGCCAGACACTGAACGATCCTTGATTCAAAATAAATCGCAATCCTTCCGTCACTGCAAAGGTCATGACAACCACCAACGCTGATGTCATCATCAAGGAGGGGATAGGCGAGAATCCATCGGAATTGATTTCGCCTTGTTCAGGCGCCGTTATTCCATTCATACTCGCATGACCAAAAAATCGTCCCTGAGCCATTGCCCATACAACAAATAATCCGCCCAATAGCGTAGGTAAGAATGAACCTACTTGTTGAAGAATGCCATTTTCTCCAAAGATGAGGTTGATGAAGAGCACAAAAGTCAATCCAACAACAAGTGGTAAAATAAGAATCTTGAACCGTGCAGGTAATGATTTGGAGACGGTTTGGTCGGAATCAACCGTGTACCGTAAGAGGGATGCAATGCGCTCGTTCGTGGACAATGGTGCTAAGCAAACGTAGGTTAGGCTGAAGCCAATGAACCCATATGCAGCCCATGCTTGAGCATCCATTCGAGCCACCACAAAGAACATGATTGAGGCAATGGCCAACAGGATCAGGTGAGGAAAGGTGGTAGGAGAGAGTAGACTCTTCAAGAGCGTCATTTTCGTGAGTGGTTGACTCTCCTCCATGTTCATCTGTCGATGCCTAGGTTCTAAAGGCTGTCCGATGGTTGATGCCATACCTACATGAGGTGAAGGCCAATGGATCACCATGGGCGCAAAGGTTTCCAAGGCCAAACGGCCCAAACGTCGTTGGATTGGTATCACCGTCCCGCGCACGATTCAATCGAGGGACACCCTTCAATCCACGCTCCAAGTCTCGGAATTAGCAGCGTTCAAAATCCGTTTGTACGATTTCCATCGTGCCGACTCAGACACGGCAAGATCCTCACGCAACCATTGTCAAATTGATGATGATGTTGGCGTTGCTGTTATTTGTGTGCTCTTACGTGATTATGATATGGTTCGAGCGTATTTTACATCGAATACTGATTCTGGATTTCGTTCCGTCTCTTCTTCTGGAAAGATCCGTTTGGTTCGAGAACGTATGGGACTTCCAAAGCCTCCACGAACATAGGACATACTTTTCAGTCGTGGCAGGCTGGCGAGAGCATGGCCGGTGGAGGAACAGCACCCCCGTTGAAGGTAGGGGATGTTCTATTACTGGTTGGTGTTTCCATTCTCATCGGGACACTGTTCATTCAAGAATGGGATCAAGCTACGAAAATGAATGCCGGAGATAAGCCCCTGGAAGGAACGTCTCGGACGTTCTCTGGCGATGTGCTTTCGATTACGATTCAACCTGAAAATGCGACAACTGTAAGCATCGAGATTCTCGAGGATGGTAAAAATGCAGAGGAGTATCCTGTAACCAATGCTGCTGGCCCAGACAATCCTCTCACTGTCGATTACGAATCCAACGGCGGAAAGGTGTCTTGGAAGGTGACGTTTGAAACAGAAGTCAATGCTGAAATCGACGTCGATTTGAAACGAGCATACTTCCTTAACTACCTCCCTTACATCATCGGTGGAATTATCACAACATTAGGCGTTCTCAAGAAAAACGTTGATGCTTCGATCAAAGAGGATGTTCTCGATGCGATCATTGAGGATGAAGATTCTTCCAATTGATTTGATCATCATCATCGATTTCAAAGGTTTGTCCTTCTTGACCTTCAATGATTATTTTTTGTTCAATGATGGTTTTAATGGTGCACGATTGATTTCTATAGATACAATTATTCAGAACTGATTCCATGTCAATATTTTCCTCAGATGCCAGTTCGAATGCCATGTGCTTCTTCTCAAAAATGGAAGCGACAACTGCATTAAGAATGGTAAACAATTCTGAGGGATTTAGGTAAATTCCAATTTGATCGAGTGAACCTTGTCCTGGTTGAAGATCTCGGTTGTTGGTGTTGATACCAATACCAATGACAATCCGTTGTTGATCACCCTTGGAAAACGATTGGAAGAGAATACCGCCGACCTTCTGCCATTGCAGTTCTTGTTGTTCACGAAGGAGCAGGTCGTTTGGCCACTTTGTTAGCATGTTCTGAAGATGTTCCTTTTTTGAACACAAGGCTGAGCGAATCTCTTGTGTAACTTTCAGTTGTTTGAGCGGTGTTATGTCCAGTAGATGCTCGCTATCCAATAACCAGGACCCTTTGAAAGAATCTGGATGGTCTTGCCAATGATTGCCGTGTCTACCGCGCCCATCGGTTTGGATTGTTGCTACAAGGGAATCTCCGTTTGAATAATTGCCTCGAAGCATCTCTGCATTTGTGGAATCAATTTCTCGAACTTTGTGATGTTTTCCAGAGATGAATGGATGCCAAGCTGCGATGACGTGTATTGCCTCTTGATCATCAAATTCAACCGAACGAAGCAGGCGTGATGCAATCCCATGTTGACGAAAGATGTCCACGCTCCGTTTCCAATCGATGAATCTACGACAGACGACGAAGGCCATGCCATCCATTTTGCAGAGTTTGTTTTTGGCCATGTTTCGGGCAAAGACCTCGAGCAATCCATCAGGATGCGTATCGATAAGAGCAGCTTCTTCCATGGGGCCAAGAACGTGATTACCTGCTTCTTCTGCCGGGATATACGGCATATTCCAGAGAACTACATCATACGCTCCAGAATCCCATGCAGGTTTCATTGGTTGGGTCTCGATAGGGCCAATTCCTCCTTCTGAGACTCGAATGCTAACATTTGCTGTCTGAGCGTTTTGATGGGTTGCAGCTACTGCGTATGGATTGATGTCGCATGCATCAACCGTCCATCCAGTCATTGCAGCAGTGATTGAAAGCGCTCCTGATCCCGAACCGATCTCCAATAACCTCTTCGAACCAAACGGATTTATTTCTTTGAGAACTTGGCTGAGAAGGTCTGTGTCTTCTCGAGGAGGGTAGACGGTAGGGGGTACGACCAAATGAAGGTCGTTCCAAAGGGAGATTTTTGCATCCTTTCTTGAGAGGAAATCAATCTCATTCAGCGCGTTTTCACGATTGAACATGGACGACCTCATAAATTTTCAATCATCGGTCCTAAAAGAGCGTTTCTCACAACGCTACAAGAGAGTTTTTTCATCGGTAAAGTATAAGAAGGGAGGGTAGTTCGCATTGAAAGCCCAAGAAGCAACGTTGGGCCTGTAGCTCAGTCAGGTAGAGCGTCGGGCTTTTAACCCGATGGTCGCGGGTTCGAACCCCGTCGGGCCCGCCTACTGCGCTGCAGTACAACGTTGAGGGCAGTGCGGGGTGAAGTTGGATGGTAGTAAAGAGCGCAACAAAAAAACGGTTAATTGAACTCGGAGTCTCCGACGAATACGCCCACAAATTGGCTACGGACCGAAATATGGCTGACATCAAGAGTATGCCTGCTGATGAAATTGCAAAAATTCTCGGTATCGCAAAGGATAGTGATTCCTTCACCAAAATTATGCAGATTATTGCGGATCAAGGAAACCGTCGTTCCCGCATCAAAAAGAGCAAGAAAATTACGATTTCATCCAAGGCACTTGACGAGTTTGACCGCCCCGACGTGAGCATACGCTTCAATCCACTCAATCACGAACTTGTACCTCATCAAGAACTTCTCGGAGATGCAAACATCAGCCCTGAAGACCAATACAACCTCGAACGCGACGAACTCGCTCCATGGGGCCTCGAAGAACTCGACGAAGATGGTGAACTTCGTCTTGCTAAAGAGTTACTTCCAAAGGTTCTGATTTCCGATCCTGTCGTTCAAGCGATTAAAGAAGCAGCGGAACTTGTAGACAACGCTGCCCTTGCAGCAAATCCTGACCACCGCCCACTAGCAGCAGGTTGGATTGCAGACCGAGTTCTCAAGGTCGTTCGTCAATCAAAGTCCGCTGGTACTGCCGTTGCCTACCGTCTTATCGTGGAGGGCAGTTGAGCCAGGAGTTGATATCATGCAAGAAATAATTGAATCCTTTTTTAGAGAACGTAGTTTGGTTAACCATCAGCTTGCATCGTACAACGATTGCATTCCATCAACCGACAACCAACTTTCCCGAATGGAGCGTATTATTCGTAACATTCGAGTTGGAACCGACGAAGAAATCATTGATGACCTCGGCGGTTACATCAAACTCGACGTAGCAGACGATGAAATCGTCATTCGAATGAAAAACATAACGCTCGGTGCACCGAACATTCGTGAAGCAAACGGTTCCTACCACAACGCTTCGCCGATGGAATGTCGCCTGCGAAAGTTGACGTATCAATCTCCAGTAACCATCGATTTCACAATTTACAAGAACGGTGTTGCCTCCTTCCCTGAAGATGGTGTCCAGGTTGGTGCAATTCCAATCATGGTCCGCTCGAAGCGTTGCCACCTCCATCCAAGTCACATCGCTGATCGTCCATTGGAGCCAACCAAGTCTCAAGATGATGCAAGCCTCGTTGCTGATTTGCTTCGTGGAAAGGGCGAGGACCCTCTTGATCCGGGTGGTTACTTCATCATCAACGGAACAGAACGTGTTCTCATTTCCATGGAAGATCTTGCTCCAAACCGTGTAACTGTTGAAATCAATAAGCGAACGGCTAAGCGAACAGAAGTTGCAAAGATTTTCTCTCAGAAGAACGGTATGCGAAAGCCACTCACAGTCGAGAAGCGACGAGATGGTATGCTTATGGTTAAGGTCAGCACTGCTGGAACCACACCGATTCCAGTCGTTCTTCTCATGCGTGCTCTCGGTATCGAAATTGACGGTGAGATTTTCACTGCCATTTCAGGTCCAGAAGCCACATTCAAGTACATTGTTGCCAACATCAACGAAGTGAACGACAACGAAGAGTTCGAAGTCAAAACCGAAGCAGAAGCCTATGAATGGTTGCAAAAGAAGTTCGCTGCAGGTCAACAAAAGGAATACCGAGAAGCTCGTGTGAACCAACTGCTTGACCGAGAGTTGCTTCCTCACCTTGGCGACCAGCCAGAAGACCGAAAGAAGAAGGCAATTTTCCTCGGCCGTATCGTCCGACAAGTGCTTGAAATGGCTCTCAACGACAAAGAGCCTAACGACAAAGACCACTACGCAAACAAGCGTGTTCGTCTTGCAGGGGACCTCATTGAGGACCTCTTCCGTGTCTCATCGGGCCAACTTGCTCGTGACTTGAAGTATCAACTTGAGCGACATCACAACCGTAAGCGAGAACTCAAGATTACATCCTGCTTGCGCCCAGATGTTCTCTCATCGAAGATTCTCCACGCGCTTGCAACAGGCAACTGGGTCGGTGGACGATCTGGTGTGAGCCAGTTACTCGATCGAACAACCTATCTTGCATCTCTTTCACACATGCGCCGAGTTACTTCGCCATTGGTTCGCAGCCAACCGCACTTCGAGGCTCGTGATTTGCATCCAACGCAATGGGGACGTTTGTGTCCAAACGAAACGCCCGAAGGACAAAACTGTGGGCTTGTTAAGAACGCAGCACAGATGGTTGACATTTCAGAGGAAGTCGACCCGCAAGAAATTCGAGAGCGTCTCGATGAACTCGATGTTTACCAACCAAAGGATTGGACCGATGGTGACCGTGTTCACGTGAACGGTGACATTTACGGTATGCACAAGAACGGAAAGAATCTCCTCTCTCAGTTCAAGAACAGCCGACGTCGTGGAACCATTCCATCCGAAGTTTGCATCCGTCACGACACAGAAAACCGTGACATCTTCATCAACACCGATAAGGGGCGAATCTTGCGTCCATTGTTGATTCTCTACGATGGAACACCTCGTCTTGAGAACAGTCACCTTGCCGATCTTGCTGCAGGAAACATCACCTTCCGAGATTTGGTCATCGACGGTATCGTCGAGTGGGTTGACGCTGAGGAAGAAGAAGATCTTTACATCGCTCCTCGACCGTTTGTTCTACCAGAGACCGTACCAGAAGGCCCTCTCGCAGGACGCCCAGTTACGCACGAGAATATTCGCTGGGTCAATCTCGGCGAGCCTGGTAAAGAGATGGCATCAATTGAAGCTGAAGTACGCATGCCGAATGGTAGCATTGAAATCGCGAAATTCGAGGTTCCATTGCTCTTCTCTTCGGAACATACGCACGTTGAAATTGATCCACAACTTGTTCTCGGTGTTTGTGCTTCGCTCATTCCATATCCAGAACACAACTCAACCCCTCGTGTTACTGGTGGTACAGCAATGGTCAAGCAATCGCTTGGTCTTCCAAGTGCAAACTACCGTCTACGTCCAGACACACGAGCACACATCTTGCACTATCCACACCGCTCAATTGTTCGAACCGATGCAATGCGCACAACGAACTTCGATGAGCGACCTGGTGGTCAGAACTTCATTGTCGCCATCATGTCGCTTCACGGCTACAACATGCAAGACGCTGTCATCATGAACCGTGCAAGTGTCGACCGTGGTCTTGGCCGCTCGACATTCAACAGAACTTACAATGCAGAACGTCGACGATTCCCAGGTGGTCAAGTAGAGGAGATCGAAAAGCCAGGAAACAAGCTGACAGAAGTCAAGGGATTGAAGCCTGCTGAAGCTTATTTCCACCTGGAAGACGATGGTCTGCCACTACCTGAAACCTACCTCGAAGGCGGCGACGTCCTCGTTGGAAAGACCAGCCCTCCGCGATTCCTCGAAGAATCCAACAGCGGGGCTTTCCTCATGGCCCAAGAGCGTCGAGAATCTTCGATGCTCGTACGTCATGGAGAGAAAGGATGGGTCGACAATGTCTATGTTACAGAATCCGACAACTCTGGCCGCTTGGTTCGAGTCATGGTCCGAAGTCACAAAGTGCCTGAAGTTGGTGACAAATTTGCTTCCCGTCACGGACAAAAGGGTGTCATTGGCCGACTTGTTGAGCCTGAAGATATGCCATTCACACAAGATGGTGTGGTCCCTGATTTGATCATCAACCCTCACGCAATCCCCTCACGAATGACCGTTGCACACGTTCTGGAAATGATCGGTGGTAAGGTTGGTGCTATGGAAGGACGCCGAATCGATGGAACGGCCTTCCGTGGAGAAAAGGAAAGCAGTCTTCGTGACGGTTTGGTTCGAAATGGACTTGCTCACACCGGTCGTGAAATCATGGTCAATGGTGAAACCGGAGAAGCTTATCCTGCAGATATCTTCGTTGGTTGTATCTACTACCAGCGACTTCATCACCTGGTCAGTTCAAAGATTCACGCACGTTCACGTGGACGTGTCCAGATTCTTACTCGTCAACCAACCGAAGGTCGTGCCCGACAAGGTGGTCTGCGATTTGGTGAGATGGAACGTGACTGTTTGATTGCACATGGTGCTTCGATGGTCATTAAGGATCGTCTTCTCGATGAATCAGATGGTATCGACATGTTTGTCTGTGCACAATCTGGTCACATTGCGTGGTACGATCCAAAGCGTCGAACCTACGTCAGTCCTGTCCACGGTGACGGTGCTGAAGTTTACAAGGTACAAACATCCTATGCATTCAAACTCCTGCTCGACGAAATGAAGAGTCTTGGGGTTGCCATGCGACTTGAACTGGAGGACCGAAGATGAGCCGAAAAACCACACTAATTCCAAAGCGAATTGCACAAATTCGTTTCAGCTTGATGGACCCTGCCGAAATCCGAAAGATGTCTTCGGTTGAAGTCAAGACGCCTGACACATACAAGGATGATGGTCACGCATACCGTCAAGGATTGATGGACCCGCACATGGGTGTCATCGAACCAGGTCTTGTTTGTCCAACAGACAACTGCAAGTATGACGAATCACCAGGTCACTTTGGCCATATTCAACTTGAACTGCCGGTTATTCACATTGGATTTGTGAACTTGATTAAGACTGCACTCAAGTCAACATGTAAGGCTTGCAGCAAAGTACTTCTTCACTCTGCGAAGGAGACACACCCTTCCAACCCTGAACTTTCAGAACAAGATTACTACCGTTCTCGTATCAAGGACATCATCACCAAGCACGGTGTTGGTTCGACAGAATTTTCAAGCATCATCAAAGAAGTCGAGAAGGTTGCTTCCAGCAAAAACCGACGCACTTGTATGCACTGTGGTGAAATGCAAGGTGAAATTCGCCTCGACAAGCCAACTACGTTCAAGGAAAAAATCGAGAACGTCGGTACTGGCGGCAAGGAAACCGAACGCAAGATGAACCCTCGCGATGTTCGTGAGTGGCTTGCAAGTATTCCTGAGGAGCACTTGATTTTCATCGGCATGGATCGGCAAAATCGACCTGAATGGACCGTCCTTCAAGTCCTGCCTGTGCCTCCGATTACTGTTCGACCATCGATTACACTCGACAGTGGTGACCGTTCAGAAGACGACTTGACGCACAAGCTTGTCGATGTTCTGCGAATCAACCAACGACTCCAAGAGAATCGTGACTCTGGTGCACCACAATTGATTGTTGAGGACTTGTGGGAATTGTTGCAATACCACGTCACTACATACTTCGATAACCAAACATCCGGTGTTCCACCTGCACGTCACCGTTCAGGCCGAACATTGAAGACTCTGACACAACGTTTGAAGGGTAAGGAAGGACGATTCCGATCCAACCTCTCTGGTAAGCGTGTTAACTTCTGTGCACGTTCCGTTATCTCGCCGGATCCATATCTCGGTGTCAACGAAGTTGGTGTCCCTGTGAAGGTTGCAAAGGAATTGACCGTTCCAATTCGTGTTACACTCCGAAACCGTGAGCAGATGCGTCAAATGATTCTCCGTGGACCTGAAGTCCACCCTGGTGTCAACTACATCGTTCGTGGCGATGGTCGACGTGTTCGAATTAATCCTCGAAGTCGTTTGATCAACGCTGGATTCCGATGTCACAACCCTGAATGTGAATCCGAACACACACTCCGCTTCGACTTGGATTCCTGTCTACCTGCACCAAACTTCCTTCCTGGATTGGTTGTGCGCCCCCTCATTAACCGTGTCGAAGGCAGTGATTTGACTGAAACCAGTTACATCGTCGATGACGAAGCAACACTTCAAAATCTCCGTG
>JASLVI010000004.1 GCA_030741455.1 Candidatus Poseidoniaceae archaeon
CCTTCATCACATCCTGGACCGCTTCTGTTGCCCCAGCAATGACCGTCATTTTTGGTGAGTTTTTGTTCGCTGCAATCACGTAACCATCAGCAGCATCGAGTATTCGTTCAACGTCTTCGTATGGAGCAGTAACACTCGCCATGAGGCCTTTATCATCGATTTCAACCGATCCCATCTCGGTTCCACGCGCAGCAGCAGCCCGAAGTGCTCCGTCCATGTTCAAGATTCCAGAGGCCATCAATGCTGCATATTCGCCGAGTGAATGTCCTGCGACCATATCTGGCTCGTAACCATACGCATTCAGAGCGTGTTCAATCGCAAGATCGGCCGTCAACATGGCAGGTTGTGTGTATTCAGTTTGCTTGAGTTTATGTTCAGCAGCTTTCCGTTCTTCATCATCAAGGCCGCTTCGAAGAACAAAGGAAGAGAGTGTTTCACCATCCAATACCTCAACCATTGTAACATCGGATGCTTCCCATACCTTTTGCACAGGCGCATATCGTTGGTGAAGATCAAGCGTCATTCCGACATATTGTGAGCCCTGTCCAGGATACATGTGTGCTACTTTCGCACCTTGAGGAAGCGAGGGTTGATCGCTCACGAGAACGCCTTGCGCTTGCAAAAAGCCCCATTTGCCTTGATCTGAAATCGATTTGAGTGCCAACGTCTTACGCTTTTCGAATTCAGCCCACGAAGTTGCAACAAGAGCCATTCTGCAGGAATGTTTTGCATCGAAGGAAGCACTCGCTGACTGTAGCGCCATCGACAATCGAAGACCTTTGGGGTCTTCATCGAACAGTGGGCCATTGAATGTGGTCGATTCAAGTGCTGCTGCTAGCGCATCGATTGAATCTCCTGATAGAAGAAGAACACCTCCTTCGATTGCTTTCAATTGATCATGAGAAAGTGATGCATTTGCAGAGGCATCGAGAATGGATTGTGCTGAAACTGAACTTGATTTTGCATATGCCTTCCAACGCTGTTGCCAATCTTCTGCCATTCCTCGATGGTAATCTGGATCGTAGCCTTCTAAGGCGACGTGGAAGTTCGTTCCTCCAAAACCGAAAGCTGAGACGCCTGCTCGACGAGGATGATGCTCTGGTTGAGGCCATTCCAGTGCCGAAGTAGGGACAAAGAAGGGTATGTTTTGCCAATCAACGGTTGGATTGGGCGTTTCAAAACCAGCAGAAGGTGGAATTGTTCTGTGGTGAAGTGCCATGACGGATTTGATGATGCCAGCAATTCCAGCAGCAGCTTTCAAGTGACCAATCTGTGATTTGATTGAACCGACTGCGACATGATCGCCAGAAACAACATCGGTCCACAATCGCGTCAATGTTGACAGTTCAGTTGCATCACCAACCTTTGTTGAGGTCCCGTGAGCCTCAACCAATTCGACAGAAGATGCAGGATAGCCTGCTTGATTGTATGCTCGAGCGATGGCTTGAATTTGACCGCGTTGACTTGGAGCAGTAATGCCTTTTCCACGACCGTCGCTTGAACCACCGATACCACGAATAACGGCATGGATTGTATCGTCGTCTGCGATGGCATCGTTCAATCGCTTGAGGACCATCACGCCTGCACCTTCGCCCATGACGAAGCCATTGGCTCGTGCATCAAAGGGCGTTGAATGTGTAGGAGAAAGAGCCCCAATTGCACTGAACTTTGCATAAGTTGCAGGATCCATGGTTCGATCTGTCGCTCCTGCGAGCATGACATCGGCTTGTCGTGTTTGTAGCAAACGACAAGCATCCATGACCGCTGCCATCGATGATGCGCATGCAGCATCCATTGCATGGTTTGGACCTTGTAAATCCAATAGATTTGCAACGCGTCCAGAGACGACGTTTGCGAGTTCTCCTGGCATTGTATCCTCATCGACCTTTGGAGCATGTTCGTTTACTGCATCGACGAAAGCGTCTCTCGCTTCCGATGGCATTCCATGTTCTTTGGCAAGTTCGGCAGTATGGTTCGACCATACGCGGATGTTGGACATGTTTCGATTTTCTCCTCCAAGGGCATTTGCAAAAACAACCCCTGCACGCTCACGAGGGAATGTTTTGCCGCCTTCCCCATACCCTGCCTGTTCAATGGCTTCTGCTGAGACCGAAACCGCCCATAGTTGACAAGGGTCAATTTGTGGAATCGTTCCAGGAGGTTGTCTCCATCGCCGCCAATCGAATTCATACCCTTCGACAAACGCACCAATCTTTGCATAGGTGTAGCCTTGTGCAATATCACCAGGTTTGCCTTCAGACCAGAAATGATCCACAGGCCCTGGCCATCGACCTTCGCGTATTTCCCTAATGCTCACATGCGTGTCGATGATGTTCTGCCAGAACGATGTCAAATCCTTTGCATCAGGCATCATTGCCGCAACACCAATCACTGCAATCGGTTCAAATGGACCCTGTTCAAGTCCTTCGCAAGGTTTTCCGTCATCGGTTGTGATGGTCATTCGTTCACCTCATACATCCATGATGCTCTGTGGCACCATGGTGATTGAATAGCCTGCATCAACGTGAATGCATTGCCCGGTTACGCCTGCTGAAAGGGGGCTAGCAAGCCATAATGTCGTTCCGGCAACATCGGATTGGTTGACGTTTCGTCGAAGTGGAGCGTTCGCCTCAACGTGATCCAAGATTCGATCAAAACCAGGAATCCCTGAAGCTGCAATGGTCCGTATTGGACCGGATGAGATACTGTTCACACGATGGCCATGAGGTCCAAGATGGCAGGCGAGTTCACGCGTCCAACATTCAAGGGCTGCTTTTGCCATTGACATAATTCCGTATGAAGGAACAAAGCGTGTTGAAGCAGCATATGTGAGTGTAATGGTCGACGAGCCTTCACTAAGGTATGGCATCGCGAACTTAAGACATCGTTGAAGAGAATTCGCGGAGATGGTCATGGCCGTATTGATGTCAGCATCTTCAACGAAAAGAATCGGCCGATCAAAGCAGCTACGCGGAGCAAAGCCGATTGCGTGGACGAGAACATCGATTGTACGACCAGGATGTTCCTTCGAAAATTCGTCAAAGAATTCACGTGTTGTTGCATCATCAGCAACATCGAGCGGATAGAAACCCTTGATTGCAGGGAGTTTATCCTTCAATTGAAAAACACGTGACATGAAGCGTTTCTGATAGCCTAGAAACAGGTCTGCTCCTGCTTCTGCTAACTGTTGACAAATAGCCCATGCAATCGAATCTTCGCTTGCAACTCCAAACACGACGGCGGTTTTTCCTTGTAGACCTAGCATCCGCATCCCTCAATACGCAGGTGTTACCGAGCACACCACGTCTTTGAGTATTCCCCTTCATTTCAAGGAAAAAGTGGCCTTCCAAGAGGTTTCAAAATCAGCGGACAGCGTCACAAATCATCCAACATTGTGTCGAGATCATCTTCGAGGAAGTCTTCATCATCAAAATCAAGGTCAAAATCGAGTTCATCTTCATCCTCAATTTCAATCGGTGCTTCGGTTGGAGGCTCTGTTGCAACTTTACTTCGAGAGGACCGTTTAGAAACACGGCCAATGATGACGAGCAAGAAGATGAGGAGAAGCAAACCTCCACCGATGGCCCCATACACTGCGAGATCGTCTGTGCTGACTTCAGATAGGCCTGCGCCAAGGCCGGCTGAATCTTTTTCAGCAGCGACGATTAGATCGAAGTCAACGACGTCTTTTGAGTCGTCAATGGTACTGCTCGCTTCGATGACAATCTGATTTCGGATTTCTGTTGAAGCGTCACTCGGAGCCCGAATGACGAAGGAAAGTTGGTCTGAAATGCCCTCTGATTGGACGTCTCTTGCGACGAGGTAATCGCCGCTTTGAATCACAAATCCAAGTTGTTCCAATGCATTGGAATTGGTGATTCGGATATCGATAGTATCCACATCATTACCATAATTTTCAACTTGGAAGGTGATCGTAATTTCTTGACTGACCTCCATGTTTCGAGAAGATGTATCTGGCATGTCTAACGTAACCATTCCATACGGCACAATGGCGACGTCTCCGGTGTGATTTGCCGTATTGGATAGAGGCGTGCCATCGACAGGAAGGATATCCTGCCATGAAGTCACTGTGGCCGTTATTGTGAATTCATGTTGAACAACCTCGGCCCGATCGTTGGCAGAAAAGGTCGCGGTGAAATCTTGCGACTCTCCTGCACCCAGCGAGAACGAATCTTCAGAAATCGTCATCGATATGATTGGGCCTCCGCTAAACTCATTTGTGATTTCAATTGATTCTGCGACGATGGAACCATCGTTGGTTACAGTACAAAGTACGGTTCCATCACTTGAATCTCCGGGTTTGACGGTGATTTCCGGATCGTCGCCACAATCCATCGAGATGCTTCCTGGAAAGCCACCCTGGGCTGCTGTTGGTGATGGTAGAAGACCGATGAAAAGGAGTGCTACTAGCACCGCTGCGAACGTCCTTTCTTTGTCTGCCATGTCCATTCGATAACAAAGGATTTGATGAATGTGATGGATGGATGATGTACAAAAAACGAATTATTCTGGTTCACCATACAATGCGTTCGGTATGTCAACATGGCATTTCCACAAAACCTCTTCGTCCATTCCCGCCTCGATTAGTTGTTGTGTCCGTTTGGGAACCGTCTTCGGGCCTAACACGGCACCAGGACGACGTGGATCGTCCATATAATCGGTCTCAAGCATGAATCCAGTTTGATTCTGTTCATAACTTGCAAGAAGCGGTTCAAGCGCCCCTTTTCCAACCAAAACACTTGACGTCAATCCTCTCGTAACTGATTCGTTGATTTGTGGAGGTGAATAATGGCGAATCAATCGATGGGTTGGAAGACCCGTTCGAGAAGCCATTTCAGAGAGATCACGATAGGTGGATTCCAGTTCTCCTTCAACGTGGAGTTGCAAGGGAATACCTTCTCGCGCTGCAAGTGCCATGGTCTCTTCCAAGAGGAGATTCGAAAGGTCCCAAACTTCAGCCGATACTTCCCAATGAGGGCGTCCAACTTCACCGATAGCATGGGCTTGACCTTCCTTGACAAATTCAAGAGCTGCATCGATGCTATCTCGATAGTTTTCACAGGCTCGCTCGATACCATCCTCGCCATCCGAATCCATCCAATTGATGAACTGATGCGCAAATGCTGCCGGATGTGGACCGAGTACAACACGCACATGGAGATCATGCGTCCGGCGCACCTCCTCCGCCATTGCAATCGTATCCGCATAGGTTTCTCGGTGTTCTTGAAAGGACGTTGGAGGAGATGCAAAATCTGGGCAATGGACGAGAACGAGATGCGTACCTCCTACATTCTTGAAATCCTTTGCAGCATCCAAAAATCGCCCTTTTCGATTCAGATGGAAGTGGTTGTCGAGAATCGGACCTTTCCAAAGGCGATGAGCATCGACCATGCTAAAACCCTCAAAACGTTGCAATACCAAGATCTTTGAATTTTGATTGCCAGTAGACTGCTGCCATTGCTACCATTTTCGGATGACGTCCTTCAGTTACAACACAACGTCCGTTCTCCCAAACATGAAGGACAAGATCATGTCGTTCATCCTGGATGATTCCACAATCGAGGCGTTCATCATAGTGACCCTCGCCTGCACCCAATTGACCTGCAATGGATTGGACCTTAATCGGCGTATTGAAGAAGAACGAGGCGATGATAGGACCCAGTTCGGTTTTGAGCCCAGTATCCGCCTTACCGAGGCGAAGAAGAAGTTCCTTAGCAGCGTCGCGAGCCGCTTCGATTCGATGGGTTCCGTGAACGGTAATGCGTCCTTCTGGATCGATGACAAGTGTTGCGCGTGGCCTTCGCAGTGCTTTAATGACCATCTTTCCAACACGTTGGCCTTCAAGATGCTCCACGACTGCATTTCCGTCAATTGGTTCGGGTGCGACGAAACGGACGAGTTGATTCTCAACCGTTACGTCGATGTTGCCGCTCATTCTTCCTCCTCCTGTTGATGCGAGGGCCCTGTGGATGAAATAATCTCCTCTGGTTCGGGAAGTGCGTTAAGCATTGCAAGAATTGCTGGACGCCACGTTTGGACCATCGGCAGGAGTATCTTCACATCATCACCATGCTTCGTACGTTCAACTGCTAGAGCGCCTCGTAATCGTCGAGCGAATCGTTCATCGCGTGCATTCGATAATTCAGGTGAAATTCTCGATTCTGTCAAATCCCACCATGCGGCAGTTAAGACCGATGCAGTCGCCATATCTCTTGGAACTTTCTTTGGAGGCGGGACGGCATCAAAAATACGTACTTTGACGGCTTTCTTCCACTTCTTTCCAATCCGAACCATCGAGAGAAGTTTACGCCAATGTGTTGAGACCTTTGCTTCCTGTGTTCTCTGCTCTTCCCAAGCAGGATCGTCAAGTGTAGGCTCAATGCAATAGACGGGGCGCTCATGGCGAAGAGCAAGGCGGTGCAAACGTCTTGGTTCAGGATCGGGGAATCGACCTGTTTGAATCTCTTCAAGTTGTGTCAAATCTTCGATCATTGCAGAATCAAGACCACCACCTAGAATAGCTGATGCAAGATTGATCCCTGGAGATTCCTTTTCAGATTCTTCTTCAAGGAGCCACACATCCTCTATTTCAGGACCTTCCAATAATGCGAGAGCATGCCATTCAACTCGAGGTCGAAGTGCTTGAGGGTGAACGGTTGTAGGAAGCACACCGTGAAGGATGATGCTTCCACCGTCTGGATCATTCCAGACAATGTCCTCCCACGACAACTCCACACTCAAGTGGTCACTTCCATTCACTGGTTTTCAAGCCAGTCTTGTAGGGAGTTAACGTCCCATCCTTGGTCGAAGTAACCCTGAATTTCTGCCTGCGACCATTGCGGGAACTGCTTCATAGCCTCTGCCATTTCTGGACTGACATTTGCAGGTGGTGCTGCATCAGATTGCCCTGGAAGTGAAGCGTAAGCTTTCCCTTGAGCCTCATCTTCGTAGAGATAATCGTCCATGTCGTTGTTACCACGACGCATGACAACAAGACCAACGATGCCCATCACCAGAATCAATCCAATGAGGATCACGATCACCAGCATAAGCATTCCAGAATCGTCGCCTTCACTCGCAATCTTGACGTTGAACGAGTCGCCACTTGATGAGCCATTGTACAACAAGTCACCTGTCACATCATCGAAAATGAGATAATACATACCTGTGGCCGTATTTGCGAAGGATTCCAATTCAACCTCAACATCCAATTCACCTTCCACAGCAATCTCATCGGTTGTGACAATCTTCTCAGTGACTGGGATTCCTCCATCGATAACCGATTGGACCCTGAGCGTTGCTGCTCCAGCCTTTGAACCGTCATTCAACACTTCGATGGTCAAGGTCATCGTATCACCGATTTCAGGGGCACGTGGCAACAAATCAACTTCGTTGACCAAGAATTTTGCTTCTTCAAAGATGAAGGAATACTGCGAATTGTAGCGGTCTTCTGACGAATAGATCGGTGCAACAGAGCCATCCGATGTTGGTCCGCCACCAAGGACTGGAGAGCCAGCTGAATCCGAACCAACAATCCAGAAGATGAGTTCAACACCGTTGATGTCGTCTTCGGATGGAACAGTTGCATCCGGCCACAAGTTAACGCAATCAGCGTTTGCTGCATAACCACCCGCAACTGGCGTAAGGGTCAATGGTTCTGTCAGTGCATCAGAACCGAGTCGTGTTCCAGCGAGTGGCCACGTGAACCCAGTGCTTGGGTCCAAGTAGAACTTCCATGCAACGGAAACATCGCCTTGGAAGAGCGCTTCCTTCTCATCGATTTGTAAGGAGATGTCAAGACAATCAAAGTTTGATGTCGAGACCGATTGCTCAAGAACTGTACCAGCCTTATCCTTCACAGTCCAAGTATTCGATCGAACCGCAGGAGCATTTGCATCGACTTTAATGACAAATTCCCCACATCCGAAGGAGGTAGAAGTGGCACAAGCGGCAGCCGTGGTATCAAGCGCACCTTCTGGAAGATTAACGAGTTTGAATTGATACGTGTACTCGTTCGTTGAAGTCGGTGCCGTGATGTTGATGTTGAATGCGCCACCCTTGAACGCGTGATACGTAGGTTGGCCATCCTGCTTCGAACCATCTGCACCACCTGCTCCATATGCGAAGTATTGCACACCACCAACCGTGCTTGGTAGTGCTTCAAGTCGTGTAACTTCAAGCGTTAATTCCATTTCTGGCAGTATGTAAACGCTGTCAAGAATTCCATCAATGTACGCATACTGCCCTTCGAAAGCAACGGTGTTGCCTGGATAGACATACCCTTCTCGAACATCTGCTGTAATTGGCGGACTTATATCGCTAAAGTACGGCGTAATCATCAAGTCGTTGGTTTCATCGGTTCGAACATCCAATCGGATACCGTCAGAGTAGTACCACTGTGTGATTTCGGTGGTTGAACCAACGATCTTTCGCTTGTCGTTCCCATCAAGATCTGCGATGGAGATGACTGGAGAAGCAAGGTTTTGCAATCCAACAATGCCCCAATTGATGCGAATCGGAAGATCGAGATAGAACTCATCGGTAAATGGATTGACAAGATAATCGCCGTCCATACGCAACAATCGTGGTCCGTCGGAATCTTCTCCTTCGGGAACGATGGTGATGTGTGGGCTGTCGGTCCATGCTGTTTCGTTTCGTGGGAAGTAGTAAACCGTGAGATCGTCTCGATCATTGGTCAATTCGACCTTGATGTAATCGATGTCTCTCCAACCGTTTCGGTCCTCAGCCTCAACGATGAGGTGGTATTCGTTTCCAGCATACATGGTCTGGTTCCAATCACCTTCATAGGAAGGATGGTTGGAGTTGAGAAGTGGCCGTCCAGCAGAGTTTTCGATGTTAAACTTGAGAATCTCTGGAGAACGTGATGGCATCGAAGCATACGTTACTTCATCGTCAAAGATGCCGTATGAGCCACCATCGATGGCGTTTCCTGCGAGGTCATAGCCCTCAAGGAACATGCTTACACGTCCTACAGGGTCTTGCTCTTGATTGGCTAAGTCGTTGTAATTACCAGTATAGTTGGCAGTTGGATAAGCATCATCGCCCGTGAGAGCAACCATAGCGTATTCACTCTCATCTGCAATACCGTCACTGTTGGCGTCGTGCTGGTATTCAACCCAGTAGTACAGGTTGATCGTTGAGGGTAGGTCTTGGAAATCCGTCACGCCGACCTTGATGTACTGATTGTTGGATGGAATCACCCAGGTATCGTCGACAAGGCTACGCCAGTTGGACTCGTAATTTGGATCGACTTGACCATTCAAAACCTTGACCGAAACAAGTTCAGGTGCGAATTGATCGATGGTAAGATTGAACGGAATCGCACACATATCATCTGGGCGATATTCCGTTCCCGGACAAACCGTATCCCCGCCCTCATAGCCAGTCATTCGGAATCGATAGTTGTGCTCACCAGCAGTGGTTGGTCCGAGATCCATCGTCCAATCGAAATTACCACCAATGGTTCCAGTTTGGTTCGCAATTTCCGTCCATTCAAAGACAGGTTGCTCACCGGAACTGTTGATGCTTCGCTCCTCAACCACCGTGAAGTAACTCAACGGGTCAGGAGAAACGTTGAGGGATTCGAGCCGCACACTTCCTGTCATCCGAACATAGCGATTCGAATTTCCTGCATCGAGATCTTGACTTACGCCTTCTTCGTTGAACACAGAGAACAAGGTGATACCTGCGTCATTCTCAACTGCGTTTCCACCAGCAGGTGCGAGAACAATAGCATCCGGCAATCCATTCACGCCATTATCAGCGGTTTGACCAGCATAAATTCGGACCTCTTGGGTATCCTCCCAAACGTTGTTCACAGTAAAGCGCCAAGTGATCTCCTTGCCTTCTGTAATGGCAGTAGGACTCGATGCTTGGAGCGTAATGTACCCGTTTGAATTCTCAACCTCTGTAAATCCGTTCAAATCGGAGTAGGCCAATTCAATGATTCCTGTCTTCGATTCGAAGATGAGCGATGCCTCTTGGAAAGCGGCTCCAGTCAGTGATGAGACCGTATGTGTTGTGACAATTTCGTAAATTTCACCGTTCGGGTAAAGACCAACAGGATTTCCGATCAATGAAGCGGTTGAAGTATATCCTGGTGACGTCAAGACAGATAGACTCGAGAATGAGACACCTCCACCACTTTCAGCATGAACAGCGATTGGGACAGTTGCAGAGCCACTCGTTGCACTGGATAGAGCCACACCTTGAGCCAACTCCTTTGCAAAGTTGTTTGCAGTTGACAGATAGTGCGTCACATCGTAAACAACATCCAGACCGATAAGGTCAATGGTCGCACCACTGCTCGCATTCAGACTTTCAATACTGAATCGGAATTTCTTCCAGCTGTTTCCATTGGCATCAATGTGGGCGGTTGGAGTAAGGGTGCTTTGCATCAATGTGTTTAGCGCTGAGGTCAAATTCATCTCTTCGGGATACATTTCATCTGCGCCTGCTGTCATGTTGCCAATATCACCAAGGCTGACTTCTTCGAGTCCAGACATCAGTTTCCAACTAAATCCTTCGTTTATATCGGTCGTCGAAAGGATCTGATTGTTTTCAAACGAAACCTCTGCAGCGAGGATTGTGGCTCCTTGAGGTAGCATGAATTCGCCCCCATCGACAGCACCTGAGAGGCCAAGAGTCAAGGTTCGACTCTCAGCACCATAGTGAACATCATTTGCATCTTTGGAACTGATGAACAAGGTTTGACGCCCAAACATATCGAAAGCAGGTTCAGTGAATGCATATTCAACATCTCCGTCGTTTGCGACATCGATTTGAACTTGTTCAGCATGATGTGCAAATTCAAGGTCGAACCACATTCCTGCGACGTTGCATGGGTTCTGGTAAGAGAGAATCGATGTGAATCCAAATGCTGATTCGGGCATACCTACTGTTTCTCCAAGTGTATACTTCACACCGTTTTGCATCATCACATCATAGCCGTTAATTGATACGGAAATTTCAGGAGATTCTGAACAATCATCCTGTATAACAGGTGTGATTGAGGCAATTGGATAACTAAAGTGTGACCGTGCCATTGGAGGCGTAAAGGAATGGTCGAGAATTTGTGGATTGTACATCATCAAATCGCCAAGACCCTGCGATGCCCAAATACCATTTTCTGGCGGATTGGGCGAGATGATGGATTGGTTGAAACCAGTTCCAACCCGGCTACCGATGGAGAAACCATGGAGAACTGGTGTCGATAATTGTTCGGGACCAGAATCGAAGTTGAATCTTAGATCAACCGTTGGATACGTCGAAGAATTGATTCCCCACAATTCATGGATAGGTCCAACCAATCCCGACATTGCATTTCCATCATTGTCCATGACGGTTTGACCGGTGAGTGAGTCCAGAATGTCGAGTGATAGGACTGCGGTCGTAGTCGTTTCGGCTTCGATTGCCAAAACACCGTAACCATTTGGATGGTTTTCTCCACCTTGCACATTTGGCAAGATGTTTCGAACTCCCATCCATCCTGATTGCGGGAGTGTACTTCCAAATCGGAAGTTGTCGATATACCAACCTGGCATCGAGGTCGTGTTGTAGATCGTGTATCCATTTCCTGCGGCGACATCGTTGTACTCCATGACGAAGCGCAGTTCGAGGTAATTGCCTGCATAGGCGGACAAATCGATCTTGATATTGGCCCATCCAGTTGGATTGAATGTGGAAATGGATGTCCCTCCGAGTGCGTATTCGTTAAACTGTACACCATTACATCGTCCATCTATCTTGTTGCTTGCTCCTTGGTTACCGACTTGGTAATACCCAGCGCCAAAAGAAAGGCCACTGGAATTTTGAATGTCGATGTCGATGTGATTCCATGTTGCAGCGGGGTCGAAAATGGGAGTAGGGGATGCTCGAATCTCGATATAGGCACAGTCTGCGTAACGATAGGTTGGATTTTGTCCTGAAGTTGCAAGTGTCATCAACTGATGGAACGAATCGAAGTAAACGGATGGGTCCTTGATTGCTCCTGATGAGAGATCAAGGGTTGGAGAGAGTAGGATATCCTTGAACGACGCACCGTTGTTATCGTTGGTGTAATCGTTATCGTAGAGTCCAGTCCCCCAACAATCGCTTCCAGATGCACAATTTGCTGGAAGAACTGCTCCTCCAAAGAGAGAACCATGCGACCAAGGCGCACCTGACTGGAGCGGAGGGGATGTACCATCCATGAATCCAGCCATATCACTTTCAAAGTCGGTCAAAATGCCCTCTGCCTTCAGAGAAACAGGAGTCGATACAGAGCCATCTTCGAACTGGAATTCCTCTGCTTTGGAAAACGATGTTGTCTGTCCGTTGTAGTTTGGATTCCATACACGAGGCATCGTCTCGATGTCGATACGAGTATGTGCGCCATGAATTGCAGGATCTGAATTCACTGCCATGCTCGCAGATGTAATCGATTCACCAACGGGCAAATCAACGGAACCGCTGACAATGTTGGTGAAGGTAGAAGCATCGTTTAGAACAACTTCTGCTTCATTCGTTCCTGAACTGAAATCTGTCACACTTGCGGCGCTTGCGAGTGGCATGAGAATCATTAACATCACTAGAAAGAGCGCTTTTTTTGTCGGTTGGTTTTCACGAGGCATGGTGTCACCTAACACATCCGTATCAATACTGGCCTAAAACTTCGTCGCTTTAGCGTCCAAGTCTGGTTTAAATGGAATCTCTTTGAATCGACTTGCAGAACCACATTCTGCTGTAAGGGTTCATAACGGAGAGAAGCGTGGGAGATACATGGAACCATTCTCCAGAGAACCAGTCACGCTCATCGAAGAAGTATTTCCACAAGATACGAACTCCTACGACACATTGTTTGGGGGCCGTCTTCTCTCGGTCATGGACAAAGCCGCTGGAATAGCATGCTCAAAATTTGCTCACCGTGAATTCGTTACTATCTCCATCGATACCTTGACCTTCAAGGCTCCAGCCAGACAAGGCGATCTGATTGAGGTGACTGGACGTGTTGTCTTCACGAGTACGCACACAGCCGGCGTAAAAGTGACTGCATGTGCCATGACGAAATCCGATTGGGAGACACGCGTGATTTGTGAAGGGTACTTCTTCATGGTCGCAATCGATTCCATGATGCGTCCGATTCCAATTCCGCAATTGAAACCTGAAAACGAGGATGAAAAGAAGGAATGGGCGATTGCTGAAGATATCCGCAACAACATGCTCTCCAAGCGACAATCTCGATAAGAGGATTGATGAAAGAACGGCATTTGGGTCAGGCCATGCCCGTGTTAAACATTGCAATGGTTGGAAGTGATGAGCTTGCAAGAGAACTTGCAAAACCAACCGACCAACGCGATGTTCACACGTATGTGCACAAAGAAACGGTCGATGGGCAAGCACGGATTTTGTCCTTAATTCGTCCTGCGAAATATCCTGAGCGATTACGCCCGCTCCTCAATGCATTGTCCGCTGCACGAGCAGGACTGATCGAAGTCAGTGCGGTTGATGCTACACTTGGCGAAGCATTGGTGGCTTTTGCCAGTGCAGGAATTGAACATGGCGTCGCAGTCTTGTCACCTCCTCAAGGCGAATGGATTGATGAAGACATGGTCAAAGCTTTGTTCAAGCAGGCAGGATTGTCACATTGGACATTTGAGAAGGCTGATGGAATCGAACTCCGCAACGCGTTCTTCGGCATTATGGACACTGTTTCGGACCTTCTCGCATCGATTGAAGAGCAGCCCCTGGTCGTGCCAATTGATCAGCATTTCAACGTCAAAGGAATTGGCTTGGTCGCCATTGGCTACGTTCAATCAGGAATTGTTTCTGTTCATGATGAAGTCACCATGCTCCCTCATGGAGGAACTGGTTCGGTCAAATCCTTACAGGTCATGGACGATGACGTTGAACGTGCAGGAGCTGGTGATCGTGTTGGTATTGCCCTTCGAAATGCAAAGGAAGAGAGCCTTTCGGGAACATGCCTTATCGTTCATCCAGCAATCGACGATAAGAAAACGAATACCTTCCGCCCACTAGCACTCGAATCACATACTGTTTCATCCCTAACATTGTCGATTTCGCCTTTCCAGAAAAAGCGCCTCGATGTTGGTGATGTGGTCCATGCCTCCATCGATTTGCAATTCAATGTTGGCCGTGTTGAAGCGGTTGAAGGAACAACATGTTCCGTTCGTTGGGAGACTCCTCTCTTGCAACGAATCGATGATGCACCTTCTGTTTTGATTGCTCAACTTGATTCCAACCCAAGAATCATTGGAAGTGCTCAGCTTCGTAAGGTCGAATGATGCGGCATCGTTCCACCCATTAAGGAACAAATGTTTCACCCTCGATTTGAAGGGATGCATTGATAATAGGTGGCCCAAACTGCACGTTGGGATGCAGACGAGAGGGCGAAATGAACGCCTTGCGGAGTCTGGGGAGAAAATGGTTCTCCGCGGCCTACGCGTGGCTGGCGAAAGCGGTCGAGCGAGAGCCAGTCTTGGCGACTCTCGTCTTTCAATTGAATTCAAAACTGGAAATTGTATTGATATTCGATACGACCAGATTTTACGGATGCAACATCACAACACAACACTGGTTCCATCTTGGGTCGCCTTCATTGGATTTTGTATCCTCTGGGCTTCATGGAGAGTCATTACGCCTCCAGATATTCGTCTACTTGGGCTTCTTGCAGGAATTGCCATGATCTCGGGCTGGGTTTTGACCAAGCGCCCGACCCTCACAATCGATACCAAATTTGGCGACTGCCATGTCTTTCACGCCATTGATTCTCGCTTGCTCAAATTATCAACGATGATTCAACGTATGAACGACGGTTTGTCCCTCGAACAGGCCCGAGTTGGTGTCGATTTGTTGAATGAAGACACGGAGTTCCCTCGCCAAGCTGCTGATTTCGCAGCAAGAGCCATCCCAGCCCCTATTGAAGATCTTGTAGCTCCAAGAAGTATCTCCAAGTTCATGGGCGACATGGTACCCGAAAAGGACGAGTTTGAAATCGACGAGGTAATGCCTCGATGGGCAACAGATTCCATGCGATCAACGTCTTCAGTCATGGATGAGCTTGAACCACGTGAGCACGGTATTATTGAGCGAGGGCGAGCGAACATCGGCACGCGTCGTGGCCATACCAGCCCATTGGACATTGAACCTGTTCCTGCACCGAGCCAGGTCATGAGCCCGCACTTCTCTGGCGATTCACTCCTCCCTGTACCGATGCATCAGCAGACCATGAGTTCATCGAGAATGATTCAAGAAGCACAAGGTGAATCGCACGAGTCGAGAAATTTCGCCTTCACTCCACTCCCTACCAATCATCTTCCGAGTTTCGTTGGTCCTGAAGGCGCACATATTCCATCGACACCAGATGCCTTTACATCTCCGGATTTGCCACTTTTCGACCCAGATGCTCTTGTCGAGGAACATTCACTCTCTCTTGCTGAACAAGGAGAGATTCGACATCAGGAGGATCGCCCCTCTGAGACAACGGCAGGAACGAGTGTTCGGCGCGATTCCAAAGGCCGGTTGAAACGGCTCCAACGACGAACTGCACCAAAACGTCGAATTGCGTCTTCGCGTCAAGATGCTCAGCATGGAACAACTCGAAGATTTTCTTCAATGATAACGAAAGTTCGCGACCGAATTTATGGATTGAGCGAGGAAGGTATTGATGATGAACTCATCGAAATATTGGGTGAACATATCTCTGAGGAAGATGAACAACAGGTTCCATCTTCCTTTAGTGCTCTCACAGAATCACAGGAAGCAGCGCCAACACAAGCGAGCCAACATGGATTACGACGAATCGATTGATGTGCCGGTGATGGCACAATATCTCAACAATCGGCCCTGATAGGCATCGATGGAGATGGATTCAATACCTTTGGTACCGAAGTCTTCCAGTGTAAAACTTGCAGAGACGGTTGCATGAACAAGTGCTTCACGTAGTTCCTTCGTACTTACTGCACCCTCGTCGTTCGCTAAACAGGCCGCAAGTGTTCCTGCAAAGGTATCGCCACAACCCGTTGGATCGACAACAGCCTCAGATGGATAAGCAGGTAAAGCGATGAAATCATCGCCATGCAAGGCAAGAACGCCATGTTCGCCTTTCTTGATAATCAAGGTTGGAATGGATGCCATGGATTGGACTTGCTTAGCAGCTTCGACAAGATTGTCTGTCTTTGCGAGCATGGTTGCTTCGCCATCATTGATGACCACAATATCAACGCGCTTCATCGCTTCGATTAATTGGTCAAGAGCTATGTTGATCCACAAATTCATTGAATCAAGAATGGATGCACGTTTTGGAGTTGATTGGTCAAGAACGGACAATTGAAGCGCTGGATGAAGATTCGCACAGAATGTGATTGTAGAAGAAGAACCATGTGAGGGAACTTTTGGTTCAAAGGATTCAAACACGTTCAGATGGGTTTCGTGGGTTTCTGCTTGAGCCATATTTCCATGATAAGATCCGATCCAATGGAAGGTGGAGCCTTCAACAACTTCAACGCCTGTTGTATCCAATCCAGCATTGGTCAGTGTTGCAAAGTCCTCATCTCGAAAATCGGTACCCACAACACCAACAAGACCGATGTTGTTGAGATTTAATCGACGTTGGTGAAATGATGCTGCTAAGCCTGCATATGTTGCTGAACCACCCAATGTGTTCGGTGCTGAGCCGAGTGGCGAGGTGATGCTATCGTACGCAATACTCCCAACAATGAGGACGTCCATACAATCACTATCCGAGTAATTCTTGATGCATATCGATGTATTGAATGGTGATATCACCGTTTATGAAATCCTTCTCATCCATGATTCTACGATGGAGTGGGATGAGGTGCTCAACACCTGTGATGACTGTCTCATCCAATGCTGTTCGCATTCGTCGAATGGCGTCTTCACGATCACGCCCCCAGACAAGGAGTTTTGCAAGCAGCGAATCGAAACAACCTGGCATCTCATATCCTGGATGAGCGTGTGTATCGACACGTACGCCGAAACCAGATGGGAAATGGCATTCCCAAAGACGCCCTGGACTTGGAATAAATTCCGATGGATCTTCTGCATTAAGTCGACATTGAATGCTGTGACCTCGCCACGTGACATCCTCTTGTGTAAGCGGTAATGCCTCACCTTGAGCGACACGTACACCGAGTTCAACGAGATTATGACCTGTGATTAATTCGGTCACTGTATGTTCTACTTGGACACGCGGATTGACTTCAAGGAAGTAGAAATCACCGTTTGCATCTCGCAAAAATTCGAAAGTTGCAAGACCTTTGTAGCCAACAGATTCTGCACCTTTGCAAACCAAAGAACCGATCTCATGTCGCTTTTCTGGAGTAAGCCATGGGCCTTCTTCAACAAGTTTCTGATGACGGCGCTGAATCGAACAGAACCGTTCACCAAAATGGATTGCATTCGTTCCATCAGCAAGCACTTGGAATTCAACGTGTTGAGCGCCTTGAATGTACTTCTCGACAAAGACTCGATCGTCTCCAAATGCAGATTTCGCTCGTGATTGACATAGCTTGAGCGCACTCTCGAATTCGTTTTCTTGTTCAACAATTTGCATTCCAATTCCCCCACCGCCGGCAGCGGCTTTGATGATGACTGGATAACCAATATCATCGGCTAGGGCGGATGCGACTGCAGCCTCAGAGATGGGTTCTGAAGAGCCTTTTGCTGTTGGCAATCCTGCAGCCTCCATGGCGGCTCTTGCTTCGATTTTATCTCCGAGTAGTGTAATGACATCGGCACTCGGCCCGATAAAGGTAATACCTTCTTCTTCCAACCGCTTAACAAAACCAGCGTTTTCAGCGAGGAAACCATAACCTGGATGTACTGCATCACATCCCATGTCTTTCGCTGCCTGGACGACAGCTTCGATATCTAAATACGCATCAAGAGGATTGATCACATCCCTGAATGTTGCATCATCTGCAAGTTGAACGGGCAGGGACAATCGGTCTTCTTTCCCATAGATAATCGCTGCTTCAATACCCATATCTCGCAACGTTCGCATGATTCGAAGCGCAATTTCACCGCGGTTTGCAATGAGGACTTTCGAGAAACCCATAGCCATTGGGTGAACGAGACACCCTATGAGCAAAGCGGTCACAATATCTGGTTTTTTATTCATTTTTCAATAATCAATAATTATTATTAAGTACGAGCCTGTATTACATATTCGGTGATACCATGTCAGAAAGAAAAACACGCCCAGCAAAAGAAGAAGATTTGATCGTACCAAACGGCAGTCACGCCATGAGACCTAACGATGGCACCCCGTATATACTACGTGCCGTACTTGTCGACGGAATCCCAGCTCAGGCTGGAATCGATTCATTTGGCACATACAGCGAACGCATCCGCATTTTGCTCGATCAATCTCATGATGAATTGGGTCTTAAATTTCAAACAAAACGATTCATGATCCGCAATGAAGAACCAGGAATTTGTAGATGGGGTGGCCAAGGTCAATCCTTTACCATCGAAGTCTTCGTCGACGACGATTAAGTTTCTGAAAAACGGTCCCTTGTGATGCTTACCGGCACCAATAATTGCTGGCGAAAAGTTAAGATAAAATCATATTGGTTGGATAAACAATGACCCCTGAGGAGTATTTTTCTGGCCTGATTCAGTCTGGGACAGAATACCATGAAGCAATGAGGGCAACGCGGATGTATTTTCCGCATTGGAATCCTGCTTCCGCCCAACCGCAATACCCTGTCACGGGCGTACAAACCAGCCCATATCAACAAGTCCAACAACCTGCGCAGTCCTACATTCAGCAATCGCAACCTGTTGCCCAGTATTATCAACAACCTACTCAATACATCTCCAAGAAGCCTGAAAGGACCTTCTATGCGCCACTCATTACACTCGGGCTTGTTGTCCTACTCATGTTTACGCCTTTCCTAACCTTCCAACACGATGAATTATCGAACAGTGAAGAAGAAGAGGTGTGCGAGTTGCTTTACTCGAGCATACAATATGGAGCGAGTGGTGATGATTTTGAGATTGATGATTTGGATACCGTCAATTGTCCCATGAATGGATTCAGTAGTACCTTCTATTCAATTGAAACAATAGCTGACTTGGATACAGATCAATTTACAGATGATACGTCGGGATCCGATTCTGATGGTGAAGGAGATGTGGAGAGTGAAGAGGCGATGTTCGGCATCTCTCTCATCATGCTTTTCTTGGCACCAATCATCTATCTTCTTTTGTCAATTCTCGCACTTGTTTCAGTTGGATTGAAGAAATATCCAACGCTTGTCGGTGCCTTACAATTGATTTATGTGATTCTGTTCTTGGTTTTCTCGAGTATGGGGGTTATAGGCGATGGTGATTTTGAATTGTCTGCCGGAGGAAATTTCGCAGGTATTGGCATGTACTTGATTGGATTTGCAAGCATTGGATATTTCATTCGCAAATAGACTCGCGCAGCGCTTCAGTGTTGACAATTTGGGCAGTAATCGAGACGTCTTCCGCTTAGGCGTGTATGTGAAATGAGTCCTTCGCATGTATGGCAATTCAACCCATCTCGTGTGAACACATAATGACGTGCTTGGCGACGAGACATTCCTTGTTCACGTAACAGATCGTAGAGATCCTTGTCGACCGTCACGCCCTTCTGAACGTAAGCTCGTTGTGTTGTTGAAATTGCAGAGTATGCAAAACGTGTTTGTTCATCTTCTGTTAGTGACTTCAATTTCCGATTTGGATGAAGGCCTGCATTGAAGAGAATCTCACTACGAAGATAGTTTCCAACACCTGCTAGGAAGGATTGATCGAGAAGAAGATGACACAATTGACGGCCCCCAAATTTCGTATTCTGAATTTGTTCAAAAACAGGCAGGAATTCAATCTCTTCATCAGCAACATCTGGGCCGAGTCGTGCAATGTATGAGTGGTTTTCAACTTCCCACGGTTCAAGAAGTTCGATATCCGTTGCAGACCATAAGCATGCAACATGGGTTTCAGTCTCAAGTTTGATCCTTAAAGACCGATTTGTTTTGCGATCTTTGGTTGTCTTTTTCTGTACAGTCCATCGCCCATACAATTGATTATGACTGTACAAAACATCTTCTCCGACATATATGAGCATCGCTTTTGAACGAGCTTTTACTTGAAGGACTTCTTGTTCAAAGAATCGATGCTCTTGCCCACGAATCGTGGCATAAGGGCATTCAACATACGTGATAACTTGTCCTTCAAGCGCCTTGCGTAGTCTATGTGCAGCCCGATGTATCTCAGGGCCTTCGGGCATGAACATAAACCATCACACAGGTGTTTAAACGGATGTTTGCAAGTCATGCAACATGCGGAAGCGATGGACAGAAGAACGTCGCTTGCAACGTGAGCATGCAGATTGGATTGTTGGTTACTTGAGAATACATGGCCCTCTAACAACTCGAGAGATTATTCAAGCACTCAAACAAGAAGGAAGGCCTGTACAAGCACACATCATGTCGAGAGCGTTACGGAAATCTCCGTTTGTAACGTGCGTTGAGAAACGAATCGTCAATGGACAACAACAGTCGGTATGGGCCTTCCAAATTGATGATCAGGAATAAATCAGTACACGTCACGGAGATAACGCTTCTGTTCCTTCATCATCGTCTTCTCGATGAAATGAGTCGCATCTGCTTCAGACATACCACCATGCTCTTGAGCGATGGCGATCAAAGCACGATGAACGTCTTTGGCCATGTATTGCTTGTCACCACAGATGTAGAAGTATGCTCCGTTTTCAAACCATTCCCAGACTTCTGCACCATGCTCCTTGAGGCGATGTTGAACGTAGATTTTCTCTTCTTGATCTCTTGACCAAGCGGTTGTGAATCTGTAGAGGTCTCCTCCATCGAGCCAACCTTCAATCTCATCCTTGTAGTAGTACTCGGTCTTCTCAGATTGGTCACCAAAGAACAACCAGTTACGACCGGGTGCTTTGTCATGGACACGTTGTTCCATAAATGCACGGAACGGTGCAATACCCGTTCCAGGTCCGACCATGATGATGTCGGTGTTTGGATCTTCTGGAAGAATAAACGACTTGGTTGGCGACATGAAGACGCCGACATCGGTTTCGTTGGCGACGACTTCATCGGCCATGTATTGTGTAGCCAATCCACCGCGTTGACGGTCATGATAACTGAAACGAACAATACCAACAGTCAATTCAACAAAACCAGGATGTGCATCATGAGAAGATGCGATCGAATAGAGACGTGGCTTGAGGCGATCGGCTAATTCAAGGAATTCTTCAGGGGAATACTTGACATTGAATTCACGCATGATGTCGACATAATCTCGGGTCCAGAGGTAATCCTCAATCGCTTTAGCATCAGCAACGATGGCTTTGACCTTTGAAGCAGGGTCATCGGAAGGAAGACTCGAGTTCAGCCCTGGTGGCAAATCACCTTCAGTTGAACTTGTCCAATCCATATTATCGCGACTGCGCCTGACAATGCTCATGGAAATGGACATGCCCGATGAAACGATTTTATCGGTTAATGATTGAACGAATTTCTTGTTGGCCATGTGGACTTCGTAATCCTTCTTTAGAGCGGAGTAGAGGTCCTTCTCACCTTTGTGAGATGCAACGGTTTGGTCACGATCCCATCCTTGAACTTCGATAAGCTCTTCAACGATATGCGGTGGGTTTTCTGGCAGAACGCCTAATGCATCACCGACCTTGTAGTCAAGGCCCGAATCGCCCAATGCGAAGACGATGTGACGGGTTTCTTTTCGAGAGCCTTCGCCATTGAGAACATAGTTTTCAGTGATTTTCGAGTTGTATGGGTTTTTTGCTGACCAATTGCTCATGATTCCACCTCATCTGTCGCGATGTTTTTTCCAGCGTAGGGCTACTTATCATCATTCTCTAACGCCCATAGTCTTGCAGCATAGGGTTGAAAGAGTCGATGACCGAGGCAAGTGCATGAGCCACGAGGTGAGAATGCTCGGTACAGGGAATGCGTTCTTACCGCATGAACGCCACCATTCATTCCTCATCTTTGACAAGAAACACATCATCGATGCTCCGCCTACTGCATTGCTCAGCCTGCGGCGCGCTGGTATTTCACCTAGTGAAATTGAAACCATCTTTGTTACCCACTTGCATGGCGATCACGTCTTTGGATTGCCGTTCCTTCTACTTGAAAAGAAATACATCTCCGATCGGGAAGGAAATCATCCTCTCACGATCGTTGGCTCAAGCGGTGTTAAGGATCGATTGCGACAACTTTGCACCCTCGCATTTCCAGGAAGTCTTGATGATGCATTGGATAATGTTCGATTTATTGAAACCGATACTGGTGTCATCGATGGGTGGAATTGGGAGAGATTCAGAGTGCATCATGACGATGCAGTTGATCCCTTCGGCTACCGCTTTGAGCATCTTGATGGATGTTCGTTCGTCCACTCTGGCGATTCTGGACCATGCCAAAATCTTGAGGATGCAATTCAACGCTCACAACTTGCGGTTGTCGAAATGGGATTTCCGCAATGGGTTCCATCGGATCATCACCACAAACCGGACGACATCCAAGCATTAGCTGAGCGCCAAACGAATGTCAAACTCCTCATCACACATACATTCATCGATTCACCAACATCAAGCTTCGAGCCTGTGCTGACGGACTCGTTTCCAAACCATCCGGAAAATGTTCATCATCTCGAAGATGGTGATACATGGATTTTCCAGAATTCGGAATGGATGCAGACCAATAACTGAGATATTTTTTATCTCATAATAAGGGATTTTCCGAAAATCAACATACTGGAATAGAATCCATTTTTGTCCTATAATAAAGACCTTCAAAGAAATTGAACGGACATCCTTATGAGGGGGACTCGGACTCACAGGAACTATCCCGATACGGAGGTTTAGCCTCCCCAAGTTGGGGTATATAATGGAGGTCAAAAAATGAAGAAAAACATCTTCGATACTTTGCTCTCCAGACAGAGTTTATTCACCAATAAAGAAATCCTGCATCACAGCCACCGACCTGCTGTTATGCCTCACCGAGAAAAGGAAATCGAGCGAATCGCTTTCAATCTTGTCGAGGCGCTAAACGGACAAATCCCCTCCAACATGATTCTCTACGGCGTTACAGGCGCAGGAAAAACTGCTGTAACCTTACACGTTACAAATCTCCTCAAGGAGAAGGGTGAACAAATGCGACGGGACATCACTCCAGTGATGGTTAACTGTCGACAAATCGATACACAATACAGAGTGCTCTCACACATTGGTAACAGCCTTCTTGAAGAGCACGAAATCGATGAGATTCCTTTTACAGGGTGGCCAACCGACCGAGTGTTCAAAGAATTGGTTCGACGAATGGATTCAAGAAAAGGAGTCTACGTTATTGTCCTCGATGAAATCGACCACCTTGTTCGAAAGGCTGGCGACGATCTTCTTTACAATCTAACAAACCTCAATTCCTTCCTGAACGATGCGAGAGCTTGTGTCATCGGTATTTCGAACGATTTGAAATTCACCGAATTCCTTGATCCACGTGTACGGTCTCGACTTGGCCAACAAGACATTCTCTTTTCGCCTTATGATGCAGAACAACTCAAGGATATTTTACGTCAGCGATCTGAAGAATCGATTGCTGGCGATGTTGTCTCCGAAGGTGTTATCGCCTTGTGCTCAGCATTTGCTGCACAAGAACATGGTGACGCTCGTTGCGCACTTGATTTGCTTCGCGTCTCGACCGAGAAGGCTGAACAACTCGGTGACCTCAAAGTTGAACAGCACCATGTTCGAATGGCTCAACATCAAATTGAAGCCGATCAGATTGAACCGGTCATTGCTGGCTTGCCTACACAACAGAAACTTGTGCTTGCAGCCGTGTTAATCAATGAGCGAAACGGTTTGAAGAACATTCAGACAGGACAATTGTACGATGTCTACGACCAGGCTTGTTCCCATCTTAATCTCCCTTCACTCACGCAACGCCGTATATCTGGAATCATTGCAAACCTCGACATGCTTGGCCTTATCACTGCAAGAACCCGTAGCCGTGGAAGGTATGGTCGCTCGAAGGAAATCAATTCCTGTATTCCAAGCAATGTTGAAACTGAAACGATCATGATGAATGCTGATGAAAACATGCGTACCGTTTTCAACAGCCGGTACAAACAACAACGCCCACTTTGATTCGTTGTTCTTATATGGCAAATGGAGGTCGGCAAGTCCATGAGCAGTGAAGAAAACGCAGAGTCTGGCGGCATGGCGGATATCTTCATCAAGCCTTCAGTGACCCTCTCAAAGTGGTACATTGCACTCGGAACATGGGGTCTTGTCCTCGCTATCCTCAACATGACGGGGCAGATTCACCCCACGTATCGAGTATCATGGGGAGGCCTATTGACCTTCGAAATGTTAGCTGATGCTTTTGGAAACAAGGAAGGCGCTCCTGCAGTTGTTGCTGGTGATCTTGTCTTCATCGCTGCTTGTCTTGCACTTGTTGGACTTGGCCTGCGTTCAATCAACGAAAGCTTCGATGGGGGTCTTGCTGGATTTGCTCGCTCTCTTGTGCTAAACGACACATGGCCTGCATTGGTTGGTTCAGAAGGTGGATTGATGCGAGCCGTTGGAGCTTGGTGCCTCTTGCTCGGCTTCGGATTCTACATTGGATACAGTGTTCTGTACATGACATGGATTGATTTGGGTGTTTACTCCGTTTCAATTACTCTTGTCGCATTCGGTTTTGCACTCAACGCAGCAAGCCGTGCACCACCTGGTGACGACACCGTTATGTGATCAGCGAAACAAACGCTTGTGACCATTTCGCGCAAAGATTGCATCCAAACAGCCAAGGGTTAAGCCTTGCCACAATGCAATCGACCAACGTAGAACGAGTATTCGAACCGAGATGGCAAGGAAAAGACCACCACGACCTCCATCTTTCTTGATGCTACGAGTGATAACGCCGAGCGGCCCTCTCCAGAACAAAAGTTCGACCAGAACGCCCAACATTAATCCACCAAGCGCCAACTGTGTTTGCCAAAGATTCTGCATGGAACCATCGATAGGCCATTCGCGTAACAGTGGTATCAAACTCAAGAGCATGAGCAGTGTAATCGGAAGAATTGACAACGTTATGCTTGCACTTCCAATGAAATCAAAACCGGGCCCTGAACGTTGGCGGGAGGGATAATGACGAACAATCCGGACGTGAGCCCGTGCATCGCGACGGCGTTTATGCAGGAAACGACGAACACCTACTTCTGGAACGTGTGAAACCAATGCATCGGGTGCGTAGACAATACTGCCCCCTTGGTTCAACAAACGAAGACTTACTTCCATATCTTCTGCATGGTACCACGTTGGATCAAATCCTCCTACCTCGACAAGTGCTTGTCGTTTGAACATTGAACATGGACCATTGGCAAGCGATGTGCGTCTCGGGCGACTACGGTATTTTGATGCGATTTCCACTGCTCGAAATCGACTCACGATATCTGTATGCGTTTGAAAAATCGTCCTTCCAGTAATAGCAACAATTTTCTCTTCTCCTATTGGTTCATTTGCGATAAGCAAGTGTTCGATCCAATCTCGCTCAGGCCGAACATCAATATCTGTAATGGCCACCCATTCGCCTTGTGCTGCTTGAAGCGCATTCATTCGACCTGCAGATAAACCGAGTGCATCTTGATGGAGAATCGATATGGAGACCTCGGAATCAGTATTGGAGGCTTTCCATTGATCCATCAACGCTCCTGTCGAATCTTTGGAACCATCATTCACAGCAATAATCTCCAGTGGCCGATGGGTTTGACCATGGATTGCATCCAAGCATCCCTCAACCCAATGTGCTCCATCTCTAGCACATACAGTAACTGTAACGAGCGGTGATTGAGTCATTCTTTCGCCTCAAAATGAACGAGTAAATTCCTTGCACGATGCTTGGCTTCCAAATCCAAAATTCGCATGACAACACCTTGACGTGGTTGTCCGTAAACAATAATGGTTCCAAGAGGCGCGGTTGCAAGTACAAACATGGGTGCAAGGTCTTCTTCTCCTTCAACCTCAATCAGCACCGATTCTTCTTGTTTAAGCGACCATCGAGTAATATCCAAAAGAGCAGGTGTTAACTGACCAGGTGGATTGACCACACCTTTTCTCAATGAATACACATCGGCTTGAACTTGTAAGGATTCATCCAACATCTCTCGTTTTGTTTGCCCATCAATAAATGCAATATCGGGAAGGACACCCATGTCCATCAATCCCTTGACCGTCACATCTCCGACGGCAACCAATGCCCCTCTATTCGCAGGTAAAGCTTCCAGCATCGCGGAAAGAGCAACTTCAGGAGCATCTTCTGGCCCTTGAAACAATTCTCCCATCGGTGTTTTGAATTCATCATCAAGAACAGCAGGCATATGCAGAACCTTTCCTTCATAGGAAGGTGGAATCCATGGATGGCCTTCTCGATCGATCAGCCCACGACGAATACGACTTGAGGAAAGTATGCCTCCAAGTTCATCGTTCAAGTGAGGTGCTTCAAGAATGGAAAGTGGAGGAAGCCCGTTCTCATATCGACGGTCATTGATTTGATGACATCTTGGAATGGTTTCGATCGTTGCAACGATGCAGTCAGCAGTTCGGTGTGTTGGTGCAGGCCCATGTGCATCTTCCAAAACATGAACTTCGTAACGCAAATGGGCAGTTTCATCCAACCAATTCATCAATGCATCCATTCGATCTTCAAGCGATTGGACCCAATCGCCTTTGGATTGGGCCATCGAATCATTGGTTACGTGAACTTCGATGAAATCGGCTTGACGAAGCGCTGTCTGAATCAGCAACTGATGTCCGGAATGAAAACGGTCAAACGTTCCACCGATGAGACATCGACGGAAAGAACGGTCCCCTTCCATGAAGTCCGCTGAAGCATCAAGCCTTTGATGACATCGCTTCATTTTGAGAGTAAAGAAGGAAAAGCTGTGCCCTGATACCTAACGGCCTTGTTCATTGTTTCCTCGAAGGCCTGACCCTCGGTATCAGGGCGTGCTGTAGGGCCGGTTGGTTGTCTCGATTTCATCCCGAAGTCGATCGAGGACCCATAGGCCAGCCCGGGTTTCCGCTTTTGCACCGGAATTCACTCCCCGAAGGGTCCTCCCAGTCTTCGATAGCGGACCGCGTCGTTGGTATCAGACGTCATTGCAATTTCACAGTAGCTCAGGCTGATGTTGCACGCACGGCGAATTGCCCTCCATCATCTTCCATTTCAACGTATTCGTTGTAACATGGCTCGACCAATCAAGAGTTTTGCAATTTCTGAATCTCCATCAAGCAATTCATCCATAGTAAAATCAGGCCATGCTTCA
>JASLVI010000050.1 GCA_030741455.1 Candidatus Poseidoniaceae archaeon
CAAACGGATGTTGTTTTGAAACTTCTAGAACCCACTTCTAAAGGCCGCTTAAGTGATTCATGGCAAGATCCTGAGCAAGAAATGGATGATTTGGAAGCTCTTTTTGCGGAGGTAGATTTGGATCGAAAACCAAATCCGGACTGGCCAGATACACCTGATTACGCAACCATGGTCCTCTATGAGGATCATTCCGATCAAAGAAATTCCAAGATTTACCTCGGACATACAGACTCCGGCAAAAATCCTGTTCTAATACACATGGGAATACTAAGGTCCATCCAAAACGGGTCGAGAGAAACTCTAGTTAATTTGGGTACAAGAGCTGACCTAATTTCACAAGATCAAATTGAACATATATCAATAGATGAGTTAAGCAAGATTTTGATTCACAACCTTGTCCTCGACAGCATGGATTTAACTCCTTCAGTTTTGATTCAACTAAGCAAGGATTCAATCTATAATTTATGCAAAATTTTCCGTATTGACGTAGCAACTGATTTTCACAATAATCTTCAGTTATTGAATGAGTACCTAAATTCATGATCACCGTCAATTTAGTGTTCAAAGGGTCAATGCACAAACCCACTGATTCGTTTTGGCCTTATCAGAGGGCTCGCAGTGGGTCTTGTCAGACGCTACCCTTGGATACAGAATGCCGCGTACCAATTTCTAAAGAATTGATTGATCAAAAATCGAATTAATTTCTACGATGATGCTGGTAGCGAGGAATGATGGAGAACGATGCGAAGGTTGCTTGCATCATCGAGGATGTATCCAAATGTGTACTCTACCTTTGTTTCATTTCCATCTCCATCTGTGAAGAAATAGTTGCCCATGGCAATAGCGTTAGATTCGTTTATGATGATGCCTGAATTCTCAAAACGCACAGCTATCCAGCCTTTAATTGCAAATCCACTGTCTTCATCACATACATCGTTTGAGGCTACAAAATAAGACAAAGCACTCTCAAACGTTGGGCGGAATTGATCAATCGAGGCCATTGTCGGTTTGAAGAGTACTTGGCTAAGATCATACGCGTAGAGGTGTTCAACATGTCTCGTGGCGATTTCTACATAGTTGCCTCCAGTACTGTGTGCTGTTGCAATCTTTACGATTCCATCTCCCCATTTACGCTGAGCATCTTCCACATCTGCAACAGTAATCACAAAATCACCTAATTCAAATTGAGAAAAAGGCAATACAAAGTCTTTCTCGGTTTTCATCAACGCATAGTTAGAGAGTTACTCGGTATATCGTAATTCAATGCGGTGTTCGACATCCACCGAATCCTGGCCTTCGTGAATGGTCAATTTGACCTCATGATTCTCAATCGGAGCGAAATGTAGTGTATTCCAGGTGACTGAATCTCCATTCTCGATGATTTCTCGATGACCCATGCATTGACCGTCGACATTCAACACCGCCCATTCAAGATCAACATCTCTTCCATTCAATTCCAACAATGGCGATGGATTGGTTACCGTTGAATTGAGAATGAGATAAGATGGCGGAGTTCCATCGTTCCCTGGCGTTGCATCAAAGAACAGCGATTCTGGCGCGCCAGCGCCGTCCTCAGTCCATGAGATTACTTGTTCAACAATCAATATTTCCGTTTTAGTAATGTTTGCTCCCGTGGAGTCAATCGCAAACAATGTGACGTTGTATCGTCCATGCTGCGAGATTCCCAATGAGGCCGTTTGTTGTTCATCTGCATTGAAGGTCATGAATCGACCATCATCTGTTTCAAGACCAAAGGTTTTGATGGAAACATCTGAGTTTGATCCTGAAAAATCGAATTCGAAGGTGACTGTTGAGGACGAAACAAGTTCGCCTTGTTCGTAGACCGTTTCAATGGCGAGAAGGTTTTCATTGACTTCAACGTTTAGCGAGGTCTGAATCTTTTCATTGTTAACAAGTCCAAGACAACCGGATGTCAAAAACATGCAGGCTATTCCCAACAAGAGAATTGCTTGCTTCATGCCATCACATTCAGTTGTTCCAGTTGGTGATCAAGTGGTACATCGTGCGTACGTGAATACCTGTTGCGCCGTTTCCAACCATCGTGTTGGTCTTAGCACCCCAGTAGGTTCCAGCAATGTCCATGTGCGCCCATGTGATTTGTTCACCATCTTCGTCGTAGTTTCGGTTTGGAACAAATTGCTTGAGGAAGGCTGCTGCGGTGTTTGCACCGCCCCATCGACCAGCACCGAGATTGCGAGTGTCGGCAATCTTCGAATCGGTCATTTCCTTCTCGAATGCAGGGAGGAGTGGCATTGGCCAAGCTAATTCGTCAACTGCGTTTCCTGCTTCGTGAATCTTGGTGCGGAAGTCATCGTCATTGGACCATAGTCCAGTTGCTTCATGGCCCAGTGCGACAACACATGCTCCAGTAAGCGTCGCAAAGTCGATGATGAATTCAGGATCGAATTCACCAGCCTTCCACAGACCATCTGAGAGAACAAGTCGACCTTCAGCATCGGTGTTGAGTACTTCAATCGTCTTTCCAGAGAGCGTTGTGATGACATCACCGGGACGTTGTGCATTTGCAGCAGGCATGTTTTCAGCCATACAAGTGATTCCGACCACCTTGCCATCGTAACCAGTTGAAGCGAGTGCTTGCATTGTTCCAAAGACCGTTGCAGAACCGCCCATATCGTACTTCATTTCGTCCATGTTTGCACCAGGCTTGAGCGAGATACCACCTGTATCGAAGGTGATTCCCTTTCCAACGAGGAGTGGACAGCGACCAGGTTTTTCCTTGTTCATTTCAAAGATGACCATGCATGGTTTGCGGGATGAACCCATCCCAACAGCAACGAGACCACCCATGCCTGCTTTCATGGCATGTTCGTAATTGATGATGGTCACTTCGACATTGTTGTATTGTTTGGCCCATTCCCATGCCATATCGGAGAATGCTTCAGGAAACATATCGTTTGGAGGGCAGTTGCCGAGATCACGAGAGAGATGTACGCCTGATGCAACACCGCTGTGAATGTTGACGAGGGCTTCGAGTTCATCTTCTTGACCTTCATCACAGGTAATGCGGACACTTCGTTCTGCTTCTTTGTCCTCTTCCTTCTGCATTTTGTACTCATCATAGGAGTAGTCTCGAAGGAGCATACCTTCAGCAAATGCACCCATGCAATCGATGCTTGCTCCTGAGAAACGAACCGTAAGATCGGTTCCGTGTGTCTTCTTTCGAGCAGCGACAACAGCAGCTCCAGCCTTTCGATAGGCGTGAGCATCAGCGTCTTCTTCCTTTCCGAGACCGACGAGCATGGCTTTACCACCCTCGCCTCCAAAGAGCGTCATTGTCGATTTGGCCTTACCTTTGAAATCACCTTCGGCGAGGACTCGATTGATTTGGCCCTTGAGCGCAACATGCAGTCCTGTTGCATGTGCTTCGGGGACGATATCTGTACCTTCAAAGAGAGGTAATACAAGTGTTCCATCGATGTTGTGACTTGGGCTTACGCTGATTTGCATTTCTTCACCGATAACGCCCAACCCCTTGAGGCACTTGAAACCTTGCGAATACTTTTCAGGAATTTAAAGCGCTTCCAATTCGTCTTTTCGTAGTAATGAAATCACAGCCAAGCCAACAAGAATTGTTGTTGGGCTAAACAACCCGTAGCCCACGAGGAAGCTTGCACCGTCATCATCATCGAGAACTGTAGCATTGATCTCAAGAGGCTCTGTCACCCATTTTGAGGCGTCAATGACTCGCTTTTGGTAATACAATTGCCATGACCCATCCTTCGAATAAGAGAGATTGGTAGCATCGAAAACAGCCATCGTTGAATTTGTTGCATTAACCGAAAAGAGGGACGATGTCCACGTAACCATTCCAGTTGAATCAAGGAATTGTAAAGTAGCATTGCTTGTTGAGGCACGGCCAAGATTGTTCACGTTAAGCATCACTTCTTCGTCTGATACTTGAATGTCCTGAACATCAAGACGAGCACGCCAGTACCATACGTTCGAGATAAGGTATCGCATGACATCCATCTCTTCTTCGAGACGTTCATTCAGCGCTTCAACAGAACCAGGAACGAATTGCTCATCGTCGGTTTCAAACGTAAATGTTGGAATTCCCATCACGCCGTATCCGTAGTCTCTGCTTGTTCCGCAATTAGGATACAGTCCTTGGTTCGCATTTTGAATCGGTATGTCTGAAATGTTGGCATGAACATCGTCTCGAATTCCGTGAAACAATTCCCAATCGGATGGTTGGCTCGCCCATTTCCCCCACGGGTAGAGAATAATCCAAACGCCAGTATGCATAGTCACATAGAGATCTGCGTCTGTGACGTAGGTGTTCATGTATTGTGAATTCGCAGCAGTTTCTGCTTCACTGAACGCAGCACTTCCTGGTTGGGTTGTCGGACAAGTGTTCCAATAGTGGTCGTAGTTCCGATTCAGATCGACTTGATTGATGTTCCATCGCGTGTCGAAATCGTTTCCATCAGGGTTGAGCATAATCAGAACATGAAGTTCGGTACTCTGAAGCACCTCAACAACCTCTTGATTTCCTTCATTCCAGCCTTCGATGTAAAACTGCGCTGATAGCCAAGCCAATGCTGTACCGAGGTATTCATTGCCATGATGACCACCGTCGATGTAGATGATTTCTTTCGCTTTTCCGTTGGCTTTGGTTTCCATCGACCAATCTGAGATTTGAAGGACCCAGAGTGTCTTACCAAGTTCAGAATCTCCAGCATCAATCAATTTCACGATGTCGGGGTTGTTGTCCGCCCAGTCATTCACTTCCATTGTCAAGGCTGCCCAAGTCATGTGGAGGTGATTGTCGATTGGCTCACCTGGCCAATCCTCTTCGGATGTGGCTGAAGCATTCGCCAACGGCGTGAGCCCGGCCAAAAAAAAGCAGAGCACAAGACCGATAGCGGTACGCATGGTAAGGCCTCATCGTCGTGAGACAAAAACGCTTGCTAGGTTCCATCACCAATCGCTGGTGAAGGCATTTGGGTTCTGGACCTTCTCTGATTCACGGGTCCAAATGGATTGTCCATCGGTTCCATAGACGTCTGCGAATGGATCAATCTCCTCGGTCTTGCGTTGTCGCTGCATGTAGGATTCAACACGCTCCTTGAGATCAGGCTTGAATTTCCAATAGTGGATACGCCACTCTCGACCGTCCCAAAGGGTTGTTTCTTCGGATTCAGTCGTCAAGAGATTGTAATCTTGAAACATGTAAAACAAGTTTCGATCGGTCGGTTCAAGTGCATTGTCGATAATTCGATTGTAGAATCCAAAGAACCCGAGTGCATGCTCTGCCATGCCTGCAGCCACCTCGGCATCCATTTCTTCATCGATATGCTGTTGAATTGCTTGCGTCAACGATTGTAGTGTCATTCCCATCTTTCATCACCCCGCCCCCGAATTTCTCCCGAGAACACTATTGTATATTGGTTGTCGAGGTATATTAACACATCGGCTGTTTTCCTTGTAAATCCAGTTTCAGGGGCGAATTAAAGCAGTATTTTGGTAATACTTAGAAAGCGAAAGGAGGCGCGAACCTCATGGAGGGCGAGAGTATGCCGACCTTTCTTGGTCTCGACCAAGACGTGGGCGATGTTGATATTGCCGTCCTATCCTTGCCCTACGAACTGACGACATCGTACGGTCAAGGAACCGCTGAAGGACCTCGGGCCTGTCTTGAAGCTTCAGCACAGGTTGAACTGTACGATGAGCGTCTTGGTGAAGATTTACCGGCTGGGTTCTCCATTCATACCATTCCAGATTGGGATGGCCAAGAACCTACGCTCTTACAGCAACTTGATTCGATGACTGGCTATCTCGCACCATGGTTTCAAGGCGACTGCTTTCCACTCTGCCTAGGCGGAGAGCACGGTATCTTGCCCTCAATCATGGAAGCAGCTCGCCATCATCCTCTTGTCGAGAACGATCTTTCCAACCTCACCGTTGTTCAAATCGATGCGCATGGAGATCTTCGTGAGGAATTGGATGGAGAAATCCATTCCCATGCATGCGCCGCAGCGCGTGCTCTGGATGCAGGAATTGGAGCCCTCTATCAAGTTGGAATTCGCGCATTTAGCAAAGAAGAACACGAGCGGATGATTGACGATCCACGGATTACAACTTTCTTTGCCAAGGACACGCAATCACCTTGCGATGGAGCAAGCCATTGGTCAAAGTGGCTTGAAACGCTCTTAGCGATGAAGGGTCCAGTACATCTCACGCTCGATATCGATGGTCTCGATGGGTCACTTGTTCCTGCTACTGGAACTCCAGTTCCTGGCGGCCTCTCCTTTTGGCAAGTTCAAGAGACCATTCAAACGCTGTTTGATGCACCTGATGCGACGATCATTAGCGCTGATGTTAATGAAATCGGAGTCCAAAAAGAGTCACCACTGACCCAATTTACAGCAGCGATGCTTGCCACAAAGGTCGTATCAAGTCACATTCTTGCACGTAGAAAAGGGACTTGGTCGGCAACGAATCAACCACATGGCTCGGTTCGCAAACCCATACAAATCAGCCATTTTTCCAAACAATAAGGAGATGAGTCCATGAGCAAAAAAGCACAAGGTCAGCACATTTTCTTGGATTATACAGCCTTTTTCCCACCCTCCTCGTTCGATGGGAATGAAATGCTACGACTTATGCAAGAAGCAGTTACGGATAGTGGGGCACGCGAAGTTCATGCTCACGTCGAGAATTTCGATGGCACTGTCTCACCACTTGGTTTTGCAGCGGCTGTCCTGATCGATGAAAGCCATGTCACCGCCCACTGTTATTCTGAACGCGGCCTACTTGCCATTGATGCGTTCACATGCGGAACCACAGAACCGGAATCGATTGTATCGCAATTGAAATCAGCACTTGAAGACCTGTGCCCAACCTCGGTCTTGATGCAAGAGAAGAAGGTCGAACGATTCCTTTTACCGGAGGAGTGAACTTGAATATTCGGGACCTCATTGATTCAAATTTTCATCACTTTAATGCTGGTGAGTTGGCAAAAATGGCGACTTCATTGGTCAATCATCTCGAATCAGGAGGAAAACTGTTCATCACGCTCGCAGGTGCCATGAGTACAGCAGGCATTGGAAAACTCCTTGCACCACTCATCCATCGGGGCTCTATCGCAGGAATCAGTTGTACAGGAGCGAATCTCGAGGAAGATGTCTTTCGAATGATGGCGTTTCCTCACTACCAAACCATCGAAAATTGGAGATTGCTTTCAGTTTCAGATGAGGAAGAACTCTTCCGCAAGAATTTGAACAGAGTGACCGATGTTTGCATTCCTGAGGAAGAAGCCATTCGAACGTTGGAGGAATATCTGCTCAATGCATGGGAGCAATCTTCCACTGCAGGCCAACGTCAACTTCCTCACCAATACTTCTACGATGTTCTTCGCAATGAAGCGATGTTAGCACAGTGCGAGGGTGATCAAGATGCATCTTGGGTGCTTGCTGCAGCTCAAACCAACCTCCCATTGTTCGTCCCTGGATGGGAAGATTCCACCACGGGGAATATCTTCGCAGCACGTTCGCTCGAAGACAAGATTGATTCGGATTGTGTCCTTTCCGGAATTGAATACATGAAGCAACTCGCAAATTGGTATCAACAACAGACAACTCCACTAGCATTCTTGCAGGTTGGTGGTGGAATCGCCGGTGATTTCCCAATTTGTGTTGTACCAATGCTCAATCAAGATCTCGAACGAAATGTACCACTATGGTCATGGTTTGGCCAAATATCTGAATCTCGCCCTTCCTATGGCGGTTACTCAGGTGCACCGCCAAGCGAAAAAATCACGTGGGGGAAAATCGATGCAAGCACACCGATGTTCGTTGTTGAGAGCGATGCAACCATCGTCGCACCGCTCTTATTTGCCTACATTTTGAACCTCTGATCGTTGAAGCATTGTCCCCAAACCCTTAGAGACGAGCGGTGGTAAGAACATCCTATGGGACGTAGCCCTTGCATTGCGCTTGTATTGCTCCTCTTGCTGACACCACTTTCGGTTCTCGTTTCCGCAGAGGGCGCTCCTTCCGTTTCGATTACAACCGATTGGAACAGTTCCTCTGCCTTGAGCAACGAGCATGCTTACGTTTTGACATTCAGCGATGCAGCTTCGCATGATTACGATATCACCATTGAACATCTCCGAGATTCAAGCGATCTCGCCCCTTCGATTCAAACCACCTTCCTTGAGAACACGGCAACACTCACAGCACGTATTGTTCTCGATACAACGATCGCTTGGAACGATACGATTTTCATTCAAGTCACCATCAATGGGCATGATGGTGTGCCGCTTTCATCACCCATTGTTGTTGAACGGACCTTTACTGTAGGCTCATGGAATCAACCCATGGCCGATCACGAAGTGACCACCAGTACAACATGGTCATTGGAGCAGAATTACGAAACGGCTGAAGGCAATCAGTCGTTCGTGCTCTTGTTCGAAGGGAACGGGTGGCAACAGCGCATTGGAGAAGTACTCAATGCATACGAACTAGGCAACGGAACCTTGCTTACTTCAGAAACAACGGACAATACGACAACAGAGTTAGCGCTTGATTTTGAATCGTTTTGGAAGAATGAAACCGTCACGTCCGGCGTCCTCACCTCTCAGATCATTCAAGCACGAGGAAGTGGTGATATTCTCCTCCAACTTGAGGAAGATGGCTTGGTGACGACCATCAATGCAACCGTTGTCGATGCATTGCTCAACCGTTCAAACATCGATGATGTTGTAACAGAACGTCTTCGCTTGGAAGCGTTTGGCGCTTTACTCGTGAATGGCGTCGATGATGGAGCACAGTTCGATGTTGACGGAGACATTAGCCTCTTGTTGCTCGAGACGACGGACATCGATGGCGTAAGGGTTCTCGAACACACACAAATTGAGGCTACTGCAGATATGTTGTTGACCGATGAAGGTTCTGAATTCTCTCTGCAATTGGATGAATTCCAATCTCTTGAGCGTTGGGAGAACGGCGTTCGAGTGGACCAACTCGATCTTGTCAGGGGTGACGGAACATTTGGTTTTGAAGATCAAGAGGAGAACTCAACCATGGTCGTTAATGGAACTGTATACACGTTCCATAACAGGGTTGAAGACGGAATCACGTTGATTGATGATGTCCATGTCGATGGAACATTGTCTGGAGATGTCCAAGGAACATTCGGTGTTGTGCAAACCATAGAACAAACAGGAAAGCAACTCAATCATACACTTGTTGAGCACGATGTCAATGTCATCCATAGTGAAACTTGGTTCAATGTCACAGGTGCTGGCGGTAGCAACTTCTTCGGAGGCAATGGCGTTGGTTCCTATTACAACGATTCATACATTTACCAAGCCACAAACGCTGATTGGAAAAATCGAACCGTTCGACTCGTATGGACTGAGACGGGTCCAGACCCATCGAGTGGCGATGAACGGCCAGAACGAAGTCCAATCGAACAAGATCCTCAACCACCAGAAGTGGAAGAAGCATTGGGGAACATTTCGGTAGGGCGAGAAGCGGGCTTCGCACCAGTTCCGATGGAATCAGGCGACATCATTCGCCTACTCGGCCAGGATGGAATCGTTCTTACCGTGACAGCAGGTCAGGAATCTATTGAGCCACGTGATGCAAAAAACCTGAGCGTTATTGAGTGGACAGGTGTTTACAGTGATGGCGTTTCTGGAACAGCTCAGGGCTCAATCGTTCACAAAGGGCCG